>NZ_JAWDHA010000076.1:0-19804 GCF_034190895.1 Virgibacillus sp. M23
ATCTGCCTGCTTCCCGCGCTCGACTTGCATGTATTAGGCACGCCGCCAGCGTTCGTCCTGAGCCAAGATCAAACTCTCCAAAAAAGTTTGTTCATAATTAACACCGTTAATTATGATGTCTTAGCTTACTCCAGAAGTTTCCTTCTGGTTATTTTTAAGAAAAAACAGTTGCATGTTTTTCTCTTGACATACTGGTTGTTTTGTTCAGTTTTCAAAGATCAATTTTAATGTTTTGTCGTTTTTTGCGACAAGATATAATTTATCATGATTCCAAGTGATTGTCAACATGTTTTTTAAAATATTTTTTGATGAAAACTATTTTATAATGTGTTGCGTCATTTGTTGACAACAAAAAATAATATAGCATATAAACGTCTGGACTTCAATAGTTTATTTAAAAAAAGTTTATTTAAGTTCAATAAATTTAAAGAGTCCTTCTTCTGTTAGAAAGTAAAAGAACCCCCAATACTTGAAATACCTATGGAGATTCTTTTAATTTTTTATTGATTCTCACTGCGTTTCGGCATATATTTCAAGCACTCATTTTCGTTAGCTACTCTCCGAAATAATTGAAATAGGATATTGTATCTTTCCTTCATTGCTCGTTTAACCATATGATCAATTCGATGATCTTCTAGATCCATTAGCAACTCTTCCAATTCTCTTCTTAATAAGTATTCTACTTCTTTTTGTTCTATCTCATTGATTAACAATCCTAACAATGCGTTCACCTCATATTTCAATTCAGGTTATCTTTACCTTTTAAAAAAACAGTTATATCAGATTTATTCGCAGAAATGGTTGAATTTTGTCGGTTGTTCCCTTTTCTTACGAGAAAATTCCTTCTACTGCATACTATTCCCAAAAAAATCAGATTTACATCCGTAAAACAGAACAATTTTACTAAGTTTTTTTCATTACTTGTTCTTATTTCATTCTTCTCAGCATAGCTTTTTATAAAGGACAAGTTATAAGGAGCGGTAGAATGGAACATTTCTATGTATGGCGATTTAATAGATGGAAACGCTGGCTTGTTGTGATTTTATTTGCCTTATTTACTGCTACGTTTATTTGGTTTGAAAGAGATGGAAGTTTTTCTGTATTCTCTAATAAAGAACCAACTGCACTAACGAAAGGCAATGCAAACGAAAGTGATATTGCTTTGACATTTAATATTAGCTGGGGAGAGGAAAGAGTATATGATATATTAAAAACCCTTGAAGAAAAGAATGTACAAGCTACCTTTTTTGTAAGCGGTGAGTGGGCTGAAAGACATCCAGATATTTTAAAAAAGATAACAGAAGGCAAGCACGACCTAGGAATATTAGGTTATCGTTACAAAAGTTATCTTGATCAAGATATAGAGGAAGTACAGAGAGATTTAAAAAAGGCGAGAGAAGCCTTTGATAAATTAGGTTACGATGATGTAAATTTATTACGCCCACCGAGTGGCCATTTTAATAAAGAGATCATTGAAGTAGCTGAAAACATGGATTATAAAGTTATTCATTGGAATGTCAATCCTAATGACTGGAAAAATCCTGGGACTGATTCTATTGTTGATACCGTAATGAAGAAAACTACTAACGGAGATATCTTGCTATTCCATGCATCAGATTCTGCAAAACAAACGGCAAGTGCGTTGAAGACGATTCTCCCAGGGCTAAAAAACAAGGGCTTCACCTTTGTTTCAATTACTGAATTAATTAATCAGGCACATGCTGAACCAAAATTAGTGGATTAAGCCATTGGCTGAAAATCTTTTCACTTCTATATGTAACGCTTTAAAACGCCGGTATGCATCATATACCGGCGCTTTTGATTTATGCTTTCTTTGGGTTCACATGCTTCTTCTGACTTGATCTGTTTGCTTCCGTTGAAGCCTTTACAGAGTCACTATTATTTATTCGATGTAGTGCTAATAGCTGATATGTATTACATGCAAGTAAAGGAATAATCATAAGCCAAGCATAATCTGTACCTTCTGTTCGAAGCCCAGGTACCCATTCAACTGTTGTAATAACGACCATTAAAAATAGAGCTGGAATAAAAGCCTGTCGATTCGTTTCTTTTGCTTTAATCTTCGCGACAATCCAACCGTATGCCAAAATGGCAACAGCCATCAAGATAAACCAATAAATAGCTACCTCACCATCTGTAGCTTGATAAGGAAAGTAAACTAAATCAAATATAACAAATGCTATAAGCAGAACTTGAACGGTTGACCAGAAAGACCGAAACATTCCTAACCCAAATCGATTAATAAATAAATATGCGAAAAAACCAGTTTGACTTATAACACTAAACACTAAACCAATACCTATAAAGAAAATAACTAAGCCAAATAATTCCATTACGTTAAACGGTTGAAGGTTTGCTGCATAATCTTCAGCTTTTACAAAAAAACTGGTTAACAATCCAGCTAACCCACCTATGAACAATGTTTTAAAAAAGAAATGCACCAATTTTCGACTATTCAAAACTGCTTCCTCCTACCACTATGTAAAATGACCAATAATTAACTGTCTCTATTTTAAGCTGTTTAAAGGTATTTTATCATGAAGGGACACTTTTTTCCTTCCTAAAGCGAATATTTTTCATTTCTGTCACTCATATTAAGTAAGAAGAGGAAGGAGGATTTCCTAATGATTCGATCCATTTATTTAGCCGTTATCATGATATCTGTCATCTTGATTAGTGGCTGTAACGGCGGAAATGCCTCTGAAAAGGAAGGACAGTATGACACAACCAAAAAAATGGTTGTTGATATATTACAGACTGAAGATGGTAAAAAAGCACTACGAGAAATTATGACAGATGATACCATGAAACAAGAGCTAGTCATGGAATCTGATGTAGTGAAAAAATCCATTAATGAGGCCCTTGTTTCTGAAAAAGGGAAAGAAATGTGGACAAAGCTTTTTCAGGATACGGATTTTGTAAAAGAATATACAAAATCGATGAAAGATGAACATATAAAGCTGATTAAAAGCTTAATGAATGATGCAGACTATCAGAAACAAATGCTCGAGCTGTTACAAAACCCAGAGATGACAGAACAGATGCTAGAAGTAGTAAAAAGTCAACAATTCCGCGCTCACTTAGAAGAAACCATTCAACAAACATTAGAAACTCCACTATTCCAAGAAAAAATGCAGGAAACATTGTTGAAGGCTGCTGAAAAACAAAGCAAAGGCCAGCAACAAAAAGGCGGAGGCGGAAGTGAAGAAGGCAACCAAGAAGAACAAGGAAGCGAAAGCGGTGGCGGATCTGGCGGGGGACAATAGCCACACATTGTAGCACTTGCTTTATTTAGATTAAACAAGCAGCATTGCAGATATTAAAAAGCGGACGCCAAAGCGACCGCTTTTTCATTATTATTATAACCATGCCTTGAATTACTATTGATTTCTGGTTATGCCGTACTATTCTTCCAGCATCGCAACAATTTTTGAAGCTATTTTGTGATATGCTTGTCCATTCGGATGATCCTGCTGGTAAATGGAAGGAGCAAATTCATCTTCTTCCTCATAAGGCTGCTGTAATGGCAATTGACCAAGTACTTTTGTTTTAAGCACTTCAGCAAGCTTTTTACCTCCACCTTGACCGAATACATATTCTTTTTCACCAGTAGCCTTACTTTCAAAATAGGCCATATTCTCAACGACACCAAGAATTTCATGATCTGTCTTCAACGCCATTTGTCCTGCACGGGCAGCAACAAAGGCCGCTGTTGGATGAGGTGTAGTAACAATTACTTCTTTACAGGTTGGAAGCAATTCATGAACATCCATAGCAATGTCACCAGTCCCCGGTGGTAAATCAAGTAGTAAATAATCTAAATCGCCCCATTCTACCTCTTTAAAGAAACTGTTCAACATTTTACCGAGCATTGGTCCGCGCCAAATAATTGGTGAGTTATCCTCAACAAAGAAGCCCATGGAAATTACTTTTACACCGAATCGTTCTACCGGAATAATCTTCTCACCACGTACAGCCGGGCGCTCCTCTACTCCCATCATATCTGGAACACTAAACCCATAAATATCAGCATCGATAATTCCTACCTTTTTCCCTAAGCGCATTAAAGAAATTGCTAAGTTAACGGTTACAGTAGACTTACCAACGCCACCTTTACCACTTGAAACAGCAATGAATTTCGTATTTTTATGACCACCCATTAAAGCAGCCTCTTGCTCTGCTTCAACTGCTGGCTGATACTTCTTAATGATATCGTCTGGTAACTGTTCGAAACGCAAGCCAACCGTTACAGCTCCATGTTTCTTTAGAATGCCTACAATTTCCTGTTGAAGCTGCATCTGCTCAGCTGTATTCGTTTTAGCAATACCAATTTTAACACTGATATGCTTCTTATCTTCCTTAATAGTCACTTCCTTTACGCCTTCTGTTTTCTCAAGCGTTATATGTAAAAACGGATCTTTAACAGGGTTAAGCAGTTGTATAACTTCATCTTTTGTTAACACAATAAATCACCATCCCTTTTAAACTGTCTGCCCTTATTGTTATTTCATTCAAGGCTAGTATAACATAAAACATAGAAATTCTAAGTAATATGCTGTGTAATAAAAGGGATAGTAATCGTTTTCTTAGCTAGTTATCCTCTTCTTCTTTCATATCTTCTGTGGCATACCTTAGAATACCTTCATAGATACTTGCTGCCATTTTTAGTTGATAGTTCCTATCCTTCAACAATTCCAGCTCTCGCTCATTAGATAGAAAACCTATTTCTACCAAAGCCCCGGGAACTTCGGCATGCTTTAACAAATATACGCTGTTAATAGGTAATGGTGTACGGTTCGTGTTTTCTAAATTGCGAATAATCTCAGACTGAATCATTTTGGCTAAATGCTTATTCTCATCCATGCCCGGAAAATAAAATGTTTGCGCTCCGCTCCAGCGAGAGGATGGCAATGCATTTAAGTGCATCGTAATAAAAAAGTCTGCTTCTTTATCCTTTATAAACGCTAGCCTCTTTCGAATATCCTCTGATTTTCTTCTCGCTAGTCCTTTGGTATCTTCCGCAGCTAGGTCTTTATCTTCTTCACGTGTTAGATAAACCAATGCTCCAGATTGTTGCAAGTACTTTTGCAGTTTTTTAGACACTTCTAAGGAAATATCCTTCTCTAGCGTATCATCCTTACCTACTGCCCCCCCATCTGGTCCGCCATGTCCTGGATCAATAACAATCGTTTTTCCAGATAGCGGTAACGACCATGATGAGCCTACCCACGAGGACTCATTTTTCTGAATCGGAAATTGAATAAGAAATAGTAATAATAGTGCACCTAATCCCCATATGACTATCTTCATAATATGTTTCATGACCCTCGTCCCCTTTTTTTATGCTTTTCTATTTTATGGGACATACCGGTAAAATATGCTATTACATCCTATGATCCACCGTTTACTTTTTATGGTTTCGTGGTATATTAAAGAAATACATAAGAAAATATCAAAACACCCAATTTGTAGCACTGAACTAAATCGGTGCAAGCTGTATGTATTTTCATGAAAGGGGTAGAAAAAATGGATTGGTTAGGTATTGGTGTTGTTATTATTGGAATAGCACTTTTCGTACTTGTAGTTATTTTAATTAAACCACTTAATAAACTTGCTGGGATATTAAATAATTTACAGAAAACAACTAGTGGTCTTCCTCAACAAATGGAAGAGCTTACTTCTCAAGCTACTGAAGCCCTACGATCAGGGAATGACACGCTTCATGAAGTAAATCAACAAGTTAAAGAATTAACTCCCATATTTCAGTTAGTGGGCGATGCAACAAGGGCAGCCAATTACGCATCCTCTTCGCTAGTAGATGCTGTCATGAAAGTGAAGAAGGACACAGATGGAAATGAATTTACTAAAAGGAATCATTTGGAGGGTATTTATGGGCTTGCCACTTTGGCCTACTACATTATTCAGCAAAGTAAAAGACGAAATACAATAGACATGGAGTCTTAAAAGGCATTACTTATGAGAACACATATTTGATATAGGGATAATGAGACCACTTTAGGGTCAATTATCCCTTTTTTAATTGTATCTATTCGATTAAGAATTTCTCTTAAATGCTATCATCACTTATTTTTTTGAATTATGAGGGGGAGTGAATATTATATATTATAAAATGCGGGATCATACGTGAATATATCTATTGTAAAACTAAGGATAGGTCATACAAAGCTATAGCCACTATCTGTACAAGAGGGAAACATATACGGCACTCCCTTTATGAAGCCAGCGGATTTTCATTTCAAGAAAAAAGAATCACAATGACAGAAACAGAAGAAAAACAAGTTTCTTTAAGATATGCAAGGCAACTACGATTAAAACCAAGAACAAAAGCGCAAGCGTCCGATTAGAAACGTAGCGACTGGTGCAAGTCAACGGAGTTAAAGGAATCACGGTGAGTTTGCGAGCCGATGATGACTGTAGGGTGATTCGTGAAGTCGTATCGTTTCTGGGCGCTGAAGCCGGAAGCGGCTCAACGCATCCCTATTTATCTACATGGGCTAATTTTTTAATTTCCTAAACTATTAAAAAAAGGGGTTGTCTTAAATCAACCCCTTGGCCTGACCTTCCTACAGGTATATGAACATATGTAGTAAGAATTTTTACTGGATGTTCCTACTCTACATATCAACGCTTCAGCTTTTGTTGGATATCCTTTTTCAAGCCATCAATCTTAATTGCACGAGCTTGACCATCTTGATATACTTTTCTCTCTATTTCCTTAGCTGTTTCCCAGATAGAACGCTTTTCCTCTATCCCCTGCTTTGTCATATTGCTTTTCACAAACCAACCTACAGCTATGCCAATTGCTGCTCCGGCTGTAATTACACTGACGCTTTTACTCGTTATGTTCGTCATTTAATGGTGCTCCTTCATGCTGATCTTTCTTATGCTGTCTACGTTTTTGCAACCAGTAGTATCCAAGAGCAAATGTTCCGTATAAACCACCAGCTTTATTTTTATTAGTTACTTCCTTCGTATCTTCCGTTTTTTGCTTTAACGATTCCGTTACATCAACCAAGGATGAGGAAAATTTCCGAGTTACATTTCCAACATCACCGACAATATAAAATAACGGACTTAACTGTTTCATTTTTTCATTTATATCTGATAAGGTATGGTTACTTTCTTCTATTAAATTAGTGGTTTCCTTAAAAATGGAATTCATTTGATCCGGAAGCTGATTCACCGTTTTCTCGACACCATGAAGCACCCCCGCTAAATTATTTAATACATGTGCAATAAAAATAGCAATTATTAAACATGCAATCCCAATTAATAATACTCCAATACCTGTTAACATGATTATCCCTCTCTCCCTGAATGATTGTTTGATACATCAGCTGCTTCCTCTTGCTTATTCTGGGTAGGTGTATGCCGCTTCCATTTATCAAATAAATAAAATGCTGTTTCAGCCCAACGAATACCTTCAATATATGGTTTTGTCTTTTGCTCCATTTCGGCATCTGTAAGCTTAGAATTATTTTTCATTAATACATGATTTATCGTATTGATCGAGTTACCCATGTTCTCTACAGTTGCAAACACACTATCAGTTGCCTTCATTTTTTCTTCTATGTCGTCCATCATTCCATTCGTTTCTTGTAACATATGTGTTAATTGTGGGGTTACTTGTTGCATTTCTTGCCCAACTTCCCCTAATGTATTTCCCATCGTTCTCAGTGTTTTAGACACACGATGTAATACTAAGGCAATATACCCGACCGTTAATGCAAATGCAATACTAATCATTAGAATAGCTATATATATAATTCCTTCCAATTCGAACATCCCCCTTCCTATACATGCATTATACCACTTGAATACGCGAATAAAACGTATTGTGCTTTGACGATTACATCATGGAAATAATGGGTATATGGTAATTAAACTACATATGGAGGAACGTATATGTCAAATATAAAAGCAATTGCCAAGCAATTTACAGCAAAATTCAAAAGTGATAATGTTCCCTTGTTAGCAGCTGCCTTAGCCTACTACTTCTTATTATCTATCGTACCATTATTTTTAGTTTGCTTTGCCTTAATTCCATATTTTAATATACATCCTGATGATGCCATTACTTTTATTGAAGGTGCTCTACCTAATGAACTTTCAGCTATCTTCGAAGAAAATATTGTTCGACTTATCGAAACACCACGTGGTGGTCTACTTACCATTGGAATAATAGGAGCTATATGGTCATCTTCAGCCGGGATGAATGCCTTCATTAAAGCAACTAACGAAGCTTATGAAATGAATGAAACAAGGAACTTCCTCGTTGTTCGCATCATTGCACTCGGCCTCACCTTAAGTATGATTATAGCATTGGTTGTTGCCATTATCGTACCCATTTTTGGAAATGTCATTCTCCAATTTTTAGATTCCTTATTCTTCTTTTCTGCTACCACTGCTTTGTTATTACAAGTGCTTCGATGGACTGTTAGTCTCATTATATTATCAGGATTCATTCTTATTCTATATCGTGTTGCTCCGAATAAACGACTCCCTTTTAAACATATTATTCCCGGAACCATAACAGCTAGCTTTCTTTGGCAGGTTATCTCGTTAGGCTTTTCCGTATATGTCAGTAATTTTGGGAATTATTCTGCTACATATGGTAGTCTTGGTGGCATCATCATTTTATTAATTTGGTTTTTCCTAACTGGAATGATTCTAATAAGTGGTGCCATTATTAATGTTATATGCCATCAGAAGCAACAACAGTCAGATGATGAGAAGATTCTCACATCATCAATGTAAAAAAGCAGCCAAAAAGGTTCGTACAGATGTAGCAACTGGATTACGCGAGAAACTCCAGCGAGAAGAACGGCTGCATTAAGCCTCGCACCGAGTCGTATTTACTCCCTAGGAGTTGAACCACCTTCCGGGGGCTGGTTTAGGATGAGAGTTGTCTTTTAGGACAACTCCTCTATCGCGATAAGAAGCCTATCAAAAAGGGCTCGTACCAAGCAGTATCGCGAGGAGAAATGATACGCTTCCAACTATGGTCCCACTTAATTGGCGTTATAAATGTTGCCTGCTGCCGAAATTGACTTTCTGGATCCGCTGCAACTGCATCTCCAACAGTCACGCCAGAAGTTATCTCTAACATAGAATTCATAAGAATTCCCGTATCTACTTTCTGCTTCAATAAATTTCCCTCTTTTGTCATTTTCCATACATTACCTTGAGCGATCATATCTTCATATAAGACTGTTGCCTGTTCCGATGATTTCGTAATAATTGTTACATCTGCATGATAGCCAGGTAATAATGCTTGTTCAATCGACGCTTCCTGATTCTCATTATCTTTGGTAGATGCTTCCGTACCATCTGTTGTCTTTTCTTCCGTCTGATCCATTGTATCAGACGAACCGACAGCTTCCGGGTTTTCTACTGTTTCTTCTTTCTCTTCCTTCGCACCTTCCATATTTGCCTCTTCCTCATCTAATTCAAACGTTGCAGCAAAAGGGTAGATACTATCATCTTTTACAGTCACATTCCCTTTTGGAGCATCACTTACATGATTAATAGTACCTTCCAGACTTATATCTTTCTCGGAAATGCTAATCTCAACGGGTAAGCCTGCTTGTACAAGCGTACGCTCTTGTTCCGTCAACTCCCCCTCAGCATGTAGAGATGCACTTTCAATCGTTATAATTGGATCTTGCAATGAGGAAGATACCGATGCAACTCTACCTTCATATGGACTTTCCACCGTAATCGTATCACCCGTCGTTTGAAGCTCTTGTAATTGATTGTTAATACTTGTTAACGCAGCATTTTTTTGTGCTAATTCTTTTTCCTTTTCTACAATATATTGCTCTTTAACCAAATTGGCTTGGATCGGATCTTGTGGAAACTCTACACGCATTTCCTCCGATGTTATTTCTAATGATGGGGATGCTTCTGTATTTGTTTGCGGAATCTGATAAGCTCTCATTTGTGTAATCGCCTGTTGAATAGCAGCAATTTCACCCTCTACCTGATCTGCTTCTTGAATGAGATTCGACTCCGCTTCATAATAATTGTCTACCGTATAAGAAAAAAGTGCATCTCCCGCACTAACTTGGCTCCCCTCTTTTACTAGGAATTCATTAAAGCTTCCTGTTTGAGGATCAAAGTAAACGTGGTTCGCTTCCGTAGCAGCTAACACCCCAGAAGTATGCAACTTTTCTTCCATATCCATCTGATTAACCTGAGACCAGTCAGAGATATAAGCAATTCGATCTACTTTTTTTTCATCATCGATATAAACCAATACAAAATTAACACCAATAAATAATACAATAGCGATTTGCAGAAAACGTTTTTTAGCCTTTTGCATTATCCAAACCACCCATTCAAGATGTATCGATCAGTATATGCTATCAATGCAGCAAGAATCCAATAACACATATGTAATCCTATTACAATAAGCCAAAGCCACTTTTTCTTTATATCTGATAAATAACCTATGTATTTGACTTGAAAATAAATAATCCAGAGCTGAAATAATGAAATGGCTCCGAAAAAATAAATAAACAGCGTATTGTCGAAAAGGTATGATGCAATAATCCCTAGAGATAAAGGAGATACATACCAATCTAGCCCATTAAAAACTGCTAACGGAATCCATATTAGTCTTTCAATTAAAACTACCAATAAGACAACCTGTTGCATGATTAATAGTTTCCGATAAGGTACTCCTGTAATAACATAGAAAATCAATGAAGGTATAAACAACACTAACGCTGTAAATAAAACTGCAAAGGCTACCCTTCCTACCAGAAACCAAAATTTTTGTTGCTCATAGATTAATGGCTTTAGCTCCATAGCTCCTGACGAAAGAAGATTTGTTCCTATGCCTACGTAGGCCATCCAACCGTATAAGATGACAGTACATAAAAGAAGTAAGAAATTCATTTTCCACAGATTTTTTATTTTCTCTGCTTTCTTTACTCGAAATAAATGATCTTCTATGGAAAACAGAAATTTAACCATGTTGCTATAATAAGTCATCTGCTACATCCCTCTTCTATATTTCAATTATCAGAATTACAAATATTGCCTTAATTTTATCGTAGAATCGGATAAAAATCTATTGTTTTTGTAAAAATTGACAAGATCCTACAACATATGAAGTCAAAATGCTACGCTTATAATCAATGATAGAATGGCCAAAAGAGATAGCAAAATAAGCTTTGGCGAAAAAATGCGCTCGTCCTTACATAAGGAGCAAGCGCATATACCTTCATTAATTTACTATTTTTATACTTGATTGTACTCTATTCAATGCTTGTCGTATATCATGAATAATGTCTTCACTGTCTTCTAAACCTGCTGATAGGCGGATTAGACCATCTGTAATCCCGTACTTCAAACGTTCTTCAGGTGGAATTGACGCATGTGTCATCGAAGCAGGATGCTGAACCAATGTTTCCGGGTCGCCCAAGCTAAAAGATATCATAGCTAATTTAAGATGGTTTATAAACATTTTTCCTGCTGGGCAACCTCCTTTTACTTCAAATGATACAATTCCTCCCATCCCACGCATTTGTTGAATTGCTAATTGATGTTGAGGGTGCGAAGATAGACCTGGATAGTGAACTGTATCAATCATTTCATGCGTTTCTAAATACTCCGCTATTTTTTGAGCATTTTCACAGTGCTTATTCATACGTAACGCCATTGTTTTTATTCCTCGAATTATCAGGAATCCATCCCAAGCATTTAATTGTTGACCAAGATCACCTGCAATTCTCTTTCGCATGAATTGAATAGTGGATGCATTACTAATAATCAAACCAGCTAATACATCTCCGTGTCCGTTCATATACTTCGTTGCACTATGAATGACAACATCGGCACCTAATTGTAACGGATTCTGTAGATACGGGCTCATAAATGTATTATCAATAATTAAAGGAATATTATAACGCTTACATAAATTAGCAATTGCTTTTATATCAAGCACTGTGAGTCTCGGATTCGACGGAGTTTCAATATAAACAGCTTTCGTATTATCCCTTAAAGCACGCTTTATAGAAGATAGCTTCGTACAATCTACAAAACTAACATCAATTCCAAAGCGTGGGGCAAGAGAGTGTAAGAAACTAAACGTACCTCCATAAACATCCTTTGTTACTATTACATGATCACCATTTTTTAAAAAGGTTAATAATGCTGTGGAAATTGCCGCCATTCCACTAGCTAAGCCTAAACAGGCTTCCCCACCTTCTAAAGCCGCTACTTTCTTTTCCAAGGTCTGTACAGTTGGATTACCATACCGCCCATAATAGATTCCTTCCCGTTCTCCTGAAACTACATCTGAAGCTGTTTCTGCATCTGGAAAAGCATAAGCTACAGCAGGTGTAATACATTGTGTGATCATCCCTGTCTTAGCATCTGGCTTTAAGTTCTCATGAATTAGTTTCGTATCTCGCTTCCAATCCATATTCTCTCTCCTTTCACTATCTTACGTTTTGTATAATTGTATACAATTATTTTTAGATGGAAGCATAAGTTAATATAACTCCTCCATCTTTTTAATAGCAGTATCTAGACTTTTCATAACATGCTGCTGTGAAATAAGTTCCGCTTGATGCGCATCGCCTTTTATCATATGGTCTAATATTAAAGCATGATCATCTAGCTGATTTTCCGTTGAATCTGTTGTTTGTATTAGGCCTAACCTTCGATAACGATTTATATGATTATTTAGTGTAAGTAGAATTTTCTTTGCCGTTTTATTTCCACTTAGCTCATATAAGTAAGAATGGAACTCCATGCCGTATTGAATATGATCATCTTCCAATCCCTGCTTTTTAGCCTTATTTATCAGTAGCGTTATATTCTTTAAATGGTAAATATCTTTTTCTGTAGCATGTTTTGTCGCATCTCTAGCGATTTTACCTTCTAATATACTGCGAATCTCAAAAATTTCCCTTGCCTCTGTGATAGAAAGTGGCGCAACCTTTAATCTGCCATTCTGTTTTCTTACCAATAATTCTTCAAATTCCAATTGTTGTAATGCGGCACGTAGAGGTGTTCTGCTAACTTCTAATTCCTTAGCAAGACTTTCCTCAATAACGTCCTGATTAGGCTCCATTTGCCCACAAATAATTTTGTTTTTTATCTCCTCATATACATAATCCTTCGTTCCAAGACGCATTTTACTTCACACCCTTCCTATCCACCACTTGTGATTTTGTATAATTGTATACAATTATTTTGTGCTAACTCTACCCAAATGTCAATAAGAGGTTCATTCTTTATAGACTATAATAAAAGAAGCGACGTTGATAAGCCGCTTCTCCATCAATAGTTATTAAATGGTACTTGTATCTCGTACCATTACCAATCCAGAGACAATACCTGAATGATCCTCTTCTCCATTAAACCGGAAACCCAACCGCTCATATAAGGCCTGCGCCTTTGTATTATCTCGTGTGACACTTAGATAAATCATTTCTGTATCATATAGTTCTTCAATATGCTTGAGAAGGATTGGCAAAATCTTTGATGCATAACCAAGTCCTTGGTACTTCGCATCGATCATAAAACGATCTAGCCAAACGTCACCTTCTCGTTTTACTTGACCATACATAGCATAGCCAATTGCTATTTCTCCATCATATAATCCTACAGATTGCCATTCCGATTCAAACACCGATTGAACAATGGAGAGCGCATTACTCTCAATGTAGTCCTGCTGATTTTTCTTTACCGAAAGACAAGCAATCGTTTGCCAGTTTTCAGTCGATACCTCACGTATATGGAGGTCCATGTTCCCACTTCACTTTCTTCAATTTGTAAACATCATACACGTTTATCTCACATATAACTGGCAGTAACCCTCCCACTTATCAATATTGGGGGATCGACTGCCAGTACATGTCCGATTGGTTCAAAAGCCTTTAGCTCATACCCCTGTGATACTATACAGGAGATAAATTAATAAGTTAACCTAGAAGCTTGCCTACAAAACTAAGTTCTATTTAAGGGTGCTTTCGTAACAAAATGGATCTGTTTTTTTATATTACTTTTAATAATAATTTTTTCAGAAGTGGTGCAAAGTGATCAGGAAGTTCGGAAACGCTTGGAACGAGAATACGATGCTTACCATAAATATTCTGCATTAGCTTATCTGCCGACTCATCTACTTCACCATCAGCGAGAAAAGTACCAATGACTTCCATTCCTTTTTTTCGCGCCTCCAGAACTGCAAGATTTGTATCGACAATGCCATTTTGATTATAATTAGCTGCTGCTGGTTCCCCATCAGAGAATACTAGTAAAAATTTATGTTTTTCACGGCGGGCCTCTAATTGCTCTGCTGCTACTCGAATACTAAATCCATCACGATTATCTTCTTGAGGCTCGAGCTGCATAATTTTTGGTCCATTATTTTCGTATAAGGAATCGGAAAAGGAGTGAATGATATGAAGATAATTAGGCTGGTAATGATCCGTTACCTCCATAGCATCTTCCCAGAATCCCATGATAGAATGTGGGATTTGAAAGGATTTAAGCACTTCATGAAATAGTACAATTCCTCGCTTTGTTTCTTCCATCTTTCCATGCATCGAGGCAGAACAATCTACTAGCAATGTAAAAGCGGCATCTAATTCCTTCGATTCTTGATTCTTCTTATAGAATATTCGTGGCTTCTCATCAAGCACCATCGGCAATAATTTTTTAGACAATCTGCCAATCATTAAATCCTTTCTTGCTGCATTCTTCTTATGTTCCAGTGTTTTTGTTATAATCGTCGATAGCTTGCGCTTATAGTTTTCAATATCTTTCACAAAATCAAGATATACATTAATATCCGCTTGGGAAGGAGGGCTTGATTGTTTGACACATTTTACCGCATTCTTATTTGCTTCCCCATATATTGCATCTCTGCCGCTTCCTGGCTTTATTTCTTGTTTATCCAAAGTGTCTAAATCTGAGTAATCCTTATTTTTAGTTTGTCCTGATGACCCTTGAATCGTTCCCATTGCTTGATCACCATCTTCTGTTTCTCTGGCACCATTGCCCATTATATTCGTTTTAGTACCAACTTCTAATTCAAATTGCAGAAAGGTCTGCTGTCGATCACTATTCTCATTTTCCCGATGCCAGGTGGAAAACTGTTCATCCATATATTCATTTTTCTCTTCGTCCAATTCTTCGCTATCCTCATTTGCAAGCTCATCCGTCCTTGTTAACTCATCAAATAATGTGTTTTTAGTATATTTATCAATATGATGAATGGGAAATACAAAATAATCATGAATTGTATCTACGTATCCTTCATGAAGACGGGAAACAATTTGCTCGACAATCCCTGAAACAGCTTGTGTACTTCTAGCTTCATATACAGAATAAATAAGTGGCTTGACCTTATTTAATTGCTCAAGCTGTGATTGTGAAGCTCTCGGAAAATTAGGGTCTGGGCTATTCGATTGTAAAGTTAAATAAATCAAGCAAAATAATTCATCTAATGCTAGGCCCCTTGTAACATGTGCAGCACGTTCATTTTCAAATTTATGTTTATAGTAATTTTTCCGAACAGTAAATACATGCTTTGTCCCCGGGCGTTCTTGCTTTATTTTCTCCTCTAATCGAATATCTTCAAATAATGCAAATAGTTGAGAAGCGAATTTTGGCAACGAAGATTCATTTACGGTGTGTAAAAATTCCTTCATAGCCTGTATATCAGAATAACGAAACGATCCAATTGTTCGTAAAAAAACATCCGATTTCAAGCCAGCCACTTTTACATTCGGACTGGTAGTATCCCAGGTTCTGCTTGCGGTTACCTTCCCATCTAATAAATCAATATAAGAACCAAAACTATACTCGAATAATAGCTCGGGATTACTGGATAAAACCGTAGTCAGATCCTGCAATTGCCGAAATAAATTAGTATCTACTTTAGAATCATGAAAACGATACATCGTATAATCTCCTAACTAGAATAAGGTTGCCGCCAGATTCAAGACAAACTCCCTCTCCCTATCTTCTTCCAGTTTATCAACAATGGCTCGTTGAATCGCTCGTTCCGCAGGAATAAGGACACTTAAGTCACATGCATCTAGTAAAGCACGAATAGACGCTGCATCTTCAGCTATTTTCCCTTGAACTACGGCTTGAATGAGGTCAGCTGACAACGTAACAAATAAGTCAATGGTATGCTCATCATTAAGTTGCGTATTCTCTTGAATCAGTTGCTTTAGTTGCTCACCTTCGATATAAGGTATTTCAATCACAACAAAACGGTTTTTTAATGCCTCATTGAGCGGAACGGTACCAACATACCCTTCATTAATGGCAGCAATTACATTAAACCCTTTATTGGCAGACACCAGTTCATTTGTAAATGGATTCGTTATCGTTCGACGATAATCCAAGACTCCGTTTATTAAAGGCAATGTTTCCGGTTTTGCCATGTTAATTTCATCAATATATAAAAATGTGCCATGCTGCATCGCATTAATGACAGGTCCTGAAACAAATTCGATAACCTGCTGATCATCTTTATTTGCAAGTGTTTTAAAGCCTAACAGGCTTTCAGCGTCTAAATCAACGGAGCAATTGACACTAAACATCGGTTGTTGAAATAGCATAGAAAGTGTTTCAGCAAATTTGGTTTTTCCAGCACCAGTTGGACCCTTTAACAGAATGTTTTTCCCCATACTGAGCGCTGAGATGGCATCTATTAATAATTCTTGATTCGGCGGCATATAACCACCCTCACCAATTAATTCCTGAAATGCGTTGCTATTCCTGTTATAGCTATTCAATAGTTCTGTCATTTTGTCTGATAATTCATAGTTCGTACGCATACATAAACTCCTTTCAGAGCTATTGTATCTTTTTTTATGAGAAAAACAAAAGTTAGCTGTTTTATGACGCTATTAAAGGATAGAGATGAGAATTAACTAAATCACAAAAAAGCAGTATGTAACTCTTCACTATATATTACACCAATGAATTAACATACATCATATTGTGAAAAAATCACAAATGTATTCATGAATCTATGCTGGGGATAATACACAAATGAAAATGTCGGGAGGTAATGAATATGAGTGGAATTTTAAGTAGTAAAGTGGTGCTAATAGGTACAGGAGCGGTTGGGTCCAGTTACGCGTATTCATTGATAAATCAGGGATTGAGTGACGATATCATACTAGTGGATATAAATAAGAAAAAGGCTCAGGGAGATGTAATGGATTTGGATCATGGGATTGTATATGCACCTAGTCCCATGACGATCCGGTATGGGACTTTTAAAGATTGTAAAGATGCGGCGATTGTGGTTATTTGTGCTGGCTCAGCACAGAATCCCGGAGAGACAAGACTAGAGCTGGTGCAAAAAAATGTAAATATCTTCAAGTCAATAGTGGATGAGATTATGAAATCCGGTTTTGATGGTATTTTCATCGTAGCAACGAATCCGGTTGATATACTGGCTTATGCTACATGGAAATTCTCAGGCCTTTCAAAAGAGAGGGTCATAGGTTCAGGAACGGTCTTGGATACAGCAAGATTTCGAAGCCTGTTAGGAAGAGAATTTGGGATCGCTCCTATAAGTGTTCATGGGTATATTATCGGTGAACATGGTGATTCACAGCTTCCGGTTTGGAGCTCTGCTAATATTTCAGGCACACAAATCACTACCAAGATATCCCATGAAAGAAAAGAAGTGATCACCCAACAGGTTAAGGATGCTGCTTATCAAATTATTGAAATGAAAGGTGCGACCTATTACGGAATTGCAATGGCATTAGCGAGGATCACGAAGGCGATCCTGCGGAATGAGCAGGTGGTTTTACCAGTTGGTACGCTACTCGAAGGAGAGTATGGTGTCAATGATGTATATATCGGCGTTCCAGCGGTTGTTGACCGAAAAGGGGTTAGAAATGTGATTGAGCTCTCGCTGGATGAAAGAGAACAAGAAAAATTTGCGATCTCTGTACAACTATTGCAAGACTTTCAACAGAAGATAGGGTAATAGGGCAAGCTCATCATCCAATCATTCTTACTAAAAGGGAGTCATTTGTATGTTAGTTGAAAGTGTTAATCCATTCGGTCATTTAGGAATCACAGCGATGGTTGCAGCCATTCCCGTTTTGTTATTTCTCTTGAGCCTGACTATTTTTAAAATGAAGGGCATACATGCAGCTATATTGAATCTTGGTGTAACGTTCATAATCGCACTGTTTGTCTTTAAGCTTCCTATTGAGGAATCGGTGGGCAGTGTCGTACAAGGTACCATAATCGGAATATGGCCGATTGGCTATATCATTATAATGGCAGTATGGTTATATAAAATTGCCGTTATATCCGGAAAATTTGATGTTTTACGAGGAAGTATCGCTGGGATTTCACATGATCAACGTCTACAGCTTTTATTAATTGGGTTCTGCTTTAATGCCTTCCTGGAAGGTGCTGCAGGCTTTGGTGTACCAATTGCCATCTGTGCTGTGCTCTTGGTTTCCCTGGGATTTAAACCTTTGCAGGCAGCCATGCTGTGTCTAATTGCAAACGGTGCTTCCGGTGCTTTCGGTGCCATTGGAATTCCTGTTGGAATTATTGATACATTTGCACTGGAGAATGTGACATCCATGAAGGTTTCCGTGATGACAGCCCTTACCCTACCAATCATTAACTTTACGATTCCATTCTTACTTATTTGGCTCATGGATGGATGGAAGGGAATCAAGGAAATATTCCCTGCTATTTTAGTGACGGCAGCGACCTATACTGTGTCACAGGCAGTCATCACGATCACCATCGGTCCAGAACTTGCGGATATTATTCCTTCTCTCTTAACGATGGGGGTATTAGCACTGTTCTTGAAGAAGTGGCAGCCGAAGAACATCTTTTTGCTTGATGATTATAAAAATAAGAGAGAAACCTATTCCATTGGAGAAGTGGTAAAAGCATGGTCCCCCTTTTATCTGTTGACCTTTTTTATCATGATTTGGAGCCTCCCTGTATTTCAAGGACTATTTGCAGAGGGGGGTATACTAGAATTTTCAGTTGTGAAGGGACTTATACCAGGTTCAACCATACCAATAACTGTCGATTTGCTCGGAGCCACTGGGACAGCAATCTTATTATCTGCCTTGACGACGGTGATCACTACGAAAGCCATCCACTTCAAAAAAAGCTGCAAGCTTCTGGGAAAAACCGTGGTTGAATTTAGTATTCCTATCGTCATGATCTGTGCCATACTAGGAATTGCCAAACTCATGACCTATGCAGGAATGACAACGGCGCTTGGTGAAACAGTGGCTAAAACGGGACAAGTATTTCCGTTATTGTCACCAATTCTTGGATGGATCGGTGTATTTATGACAGGCTCTGTTGTAAACAACAACACCCTATTCGCACCAATCCAGGCAACAGCGGGAAATATCCTAGGTACTAACCCATCTCTACTGGTTGCTGCGAACACAGCCGGAGGAGTCATGGCTAAACTCGTTTCGCCACAATCCATTGCGATTGCAGCAGCAGCCGTGGGTGAAACAGGAAACGAGGCCACACTCATGAAAATGACTCTTAAATACAGCTTTGCATTGCTCGCATTCGTTTGTATTTGGACATTTTTATTGTCCTTAATCTTTTAAAGTGCAATGGAATAGCGACAGAACCTAGTAGATAAGAAAAACGGAGCAAAATTCGCTCAGTCCTTATCACTACATGCTCAGATTTACGCTTCCTCTAGTAGCTATTATGGAATAATAGCTACTGCTTGACCACCACTCCGGCTGCCCACTTCCCTTTC
>NZ_JAWDHA010000077.1:0-19801 GCF_034190895.1 Virgibacillus sp. M23
ACCCATAAGAGAATACGGACTAAACTGGAAAAATATGTTTATATTTTCATTGCACCATACTACTTTTTTCTTAGCTTGACGGCTATGGGCCGTGCCCGCGGAAAGCGAAGTAATTAGTCGGAGCATTACCAATATACATCAAACATTTCAAAATAACTACTTGGCTTAACGCAGTCATTGCACTGATTTTATACTTTCTTAACTTAGAACAAAAGCAAAAGCACTCGATTAGAAATATAGCAACTGGAGCGAGTTAACTAAGATAAAGGAATCACGGTAAACTTACGAACCGACGATGACTTATCGTAAGGTGATTCATGAAGTCGCCTAGTTTCTGGGCGCTGGAGCTGGACGCGGCTCACGCCCATATTTATCCACATGGGTTAACTTTTAATTTCCTAGACAATTAAAAAAGCTAATCTCCGTCGTGCAGAGAATAGCTTTTTATGATTGTTATTTAATTTTGGAAAATACCGTATGAATCGCGTTAATTGTTTTCTCAATATCTTCATCCGTATGAGCGGTTGATAGGAATAGGCCTTCAAACTGTGATGGAGGCAAAAATATTCCTTCTTCAATCATCCCTTTATAATATTGAGAGAAATAATCTAGATTGGAAGTCTGTGCTGTTGCGAAATTAGTCACATCTTCATTGGTAAAGAATACCCCAACCATAGAACCAGCACGATTAATATGCAATGGAATATTATATTTAGTTGCAGCTTGGGTGAAGCCTTCCACTAATTGGTCAACCTTCTTATTAATCTCCACGTAGGTTTCATTGGTTAGTGCTTTTAGTGTTTCAATACCTGCAGTCATCGCTAATGGATTCCCTGATAACGTTCCAGCTTGATAGATAGTTCCTGTCGGAGCAACTTTTTCCATTATTTCTCTTTTCCCACCATATGCACCTACAGGAAGACCCCCACCAATTACTTTTCCAAGGCATGTCATATCAGGAGTAACTGCAAAATGTCCTTGTGCACAATGATAGTCAACGCGGAATCCTGTCATAACTTCATCAAATATTAGAACCGTACCATTATTTTCTGTAATCGTCCGTAGCTCTTGTAAAAAGTTATTACGTGGAGGTACAACACCCATATTTCCTGAAACCGGCTCAACAATTACAGCAGCAATATCGTCACCAAATTGTTCGAAGGCATAACGAGTACTTTCCAAATCATTATAAGGAACTGTTATGGTGTTTTGTGCAATTGACTTTGGAACTCCAGGACTATCCGGTAGTCCTAGTGTTGCTACACCTGAACCAGCCTTTATTAATAAAGAATCGCCATGTCCATGGTAATTCCCTTCAAACTTTAATATTTTATCTCTTCCCGTGTAGCCTCTCGCTACACGTAAAGCACTCATCGTGGCTTCTGTTCCTGAGTTTACCATTCTTACCATTTCAATAGATGGAACACGATCAATAACGAGTTGGGCTAGTTCATTTTCTACTAAGGTAGGAGCACCAAAGCTTGTTCCCTTTTCTGCCACCTGCTTTAATTTCTCTACGACACGATCATCTGCATGCCCCAAGATAAGTGGTCCCCAGCTTAATACATAATCAATATACTCGTTTCCATCAATATCTTTCATTTTAGAACCTTTGCCAGATTGCATAAAAATTGGTGACATCCCTACAGACTTAAATGCGCGGACAGGCGAATTTACACCTCCAGGCATTAAATCAACTGCTTCTTTGTATGCATCGCTAGACTTGGTAAAGCTTTTCACAAATAATCACCTCTGTTTTTTAACTGATAAAATGCTATTTATTTAACCATTTTGCAACATCTTTTGCAAAATAAGTAATAATCAAGTCGGCACCTGCTCGTTTCATAGAAAGTAACTTTTCCATCACAAGCTCTTCCTCATTAATCCATCCATTCATTGCTGCAGCTTTTACCATCGAATATTCTCCACTAACATTATAGGCAACAACTGGCACATCAAAGTTATTTTTAACATCTCTTACAATATCTAAGTAGGATAGTGCTGGCTTCACAATCAAAAAGTCTGCGCCTTCCTCTACATCGGATTGCGTCTCACGCATTGCTTCCAATCGATTTGCAGGATCCATTTGATACGTTTTTCTGTCGCCAAATTGCGGTGTGCTATCAGCTGCATCACGAAATGGGCCATAGAAGGCTGAAGAATATTTTACAGCATAGGACATAATCGGAATATTTTTATATCCGGCTTCATCCAACGCGCTACGAATGACTGTTACAAATCCATCCATCATGTTAGAAGGGGCGATTATGTCCGCACCCGCTTCTGCCTGTGATACAGCCGTTTTAGCTAACAATTCTAGTGATGCATCATTATCTACATCATGGTTATGAATCACACCACAATGACCATGGGATGTATATTCGCATAAGCAAGTATCAGCTAGCACTAACATCGAAGGAAGTGCCTTTTTAATTAAACGCGTAGCTTCTTGGACAATCCCTTGATCTGTAAATGCACCAGTGCCTTGCTCATCCTTATCCTTAGGTACACCAAACAACATTAATGCTTTTATCCCAAGTTGATCAATTTCTTTTACTTCTCCTAATAATAAATCCAACGATACTTGATAAACACCAGGCATAGATGGTACTTCATTTTTTATATTCTCACCTTCGATAACAAACAATGGATAAATGAGATCATTAGTGTGCAAATGTGTTTCTCTTACCAATGCCCGCATGGAATCCGAACTTCTTAGCCTGCGATGACGTGCAAACCCTTCTGTAGCTTTCATATTTATCTATCCTCTCTTTTGAATATCGTTTATCATACAAGTTATCATACCATCAATAGTAAATTCATTAGGTACTAATATAGATTGAAATCCCACTTGTTTTGCCCGTAGTTCAGTAGTTGTACCGATGCAGACACAGGGTATATGTGGTATGTGAGAAGTCATCTCTACAAATGCTTCAATAGTTGATGGACTTGTAAATGTAAGATAATCAAAGCTATGTTCTTCTAGAATGCTTGATAATTTATCTTTCATCACTTCATTGGAATAGGTTTCGTATACTACGAATGGTGTAAATAATAGATTTTCTGCTTCCAATCGTTTCGGCAAAATATCTCTGGAGCGATTACCTTGTATCAATAAAATTGGGCCAGGATCACTATATTTTTCCAAGAACTCGGTTGCCATCGTATCTGCATTATAGGCTGAAGGTATAAATTGGGCAGCATATCCAAATTGCTTAAGCTTTTCTTCCGTTTTCCGGCCAACCACTGCTATCTTTACTTGTTGCAAATGTATATCGACTTGATAACGATTGACAAGCTTAAAAAAGCAATCAACCCCATTTGAACTTGTAAAGAAGATCCAGGCAAATTTAGAGATAGACTGAAAAAATTCAAAATGATTCTCCCTATCTCTACAAGCAATGCGTAATAATGGAGCTGAAACAGGTTTACCACCTAAAGCCTTTATTTTCTCAGCAAATGATAGCGCCTTAGTTTGTTCTCGAGTGACGAGAATCTTCCTTCCTGATAATGGCAAGGACATTATTTGTCTAGCTCCTCTTTTACTTTTTCAATAATTTCCTTTGCACCTTGATTCATCAGTCTCTCAGCAGCTTCTTTCCCAACTAATTCTGGATCTGTTCCACGAACAACTTCCTTCAAAATCGTTTTCCCATCAGGTGTACCTACAAGCGCGGTCAAGATTATATCATCGCCTTCTAAATATGCGTAGCCACCAATAGGAACTTGACAGCCTCCTTCAAGAAGATGTAAGAAAGTTCTTTCTGCTGTCACTGTACGCGTTGTAGATGCATCATTAATTTTAGAAAGTAATGCACGAAGTTCTTGATCATCTTCACGACATTCGATAGCTAAAGCGCCCTGTCCAACTGCAGGAACGCAGACATCTGGCTCTAAATATTCTGTAATTAGTTCTTCACTCAAACCGACACGTTTGAGCCCGGAAACAGCTAAAACAATCGCATCATAATCTTCTTCCTTTAATTTTCGAATCCGCGTCTCTATATTTCCTCTGATCCACTTAATACTAACATCTGGACGTGCAGCTAATATTTGTGCCGCTCTACGTAGACTACTAGTACCAACAATCGCCCCTTTCCTTAAATCATGAAGCATAACATTCCCTTCCGAAATAAAGGCATCACGATGATCCTCACGCTCTGGAATGGTTGTAATCACAAGACCATCTGGCATTTTAGCTGGCATATCTTTCATACTATGTACAGCTAAATCGATTTCTTTATTATACATAGCTTGTTCAATTTCCTTAACAAAGAGTCCTTTTCCCCCTACCTTTGATAAGGTAACGTCTAAGATGCGATCACCTTTTGTTACAATTTTTTTTACTTCAAACTCATTTTCAACTCCAGCTTGTTTTAATCTGTTAATCACCCAATTCGTTTGCGTTAATGCTAGATTACTTTTTCTTGACCCAACAACAATTTTACGCACTGTAACTTCCTCCTTAACGACTAAAAGTGAAAATTTGATAAGGTGCTAAATAAAAAGAAATTAATTAATAAAATAAGAAACGCTGCGGTATTATACATTGCTGTCACCTTACCTTTATACCCTTTTAGTAATCTTAAAATCAAGTAAATGATATATATAGCGAGTACAAAGAAAGATCCGATCGTTTTCAAATCAAACCAGTAGAATTCTGCGTTTGACACATATGCCCATACCACACCTAAAATAATAGCAATTAGTAATAATGGAACACCAATTGTTACTGCTTTAAATGAATAATCATCAAGTCTATTTAAATCCCCAAATCTCCACATCCATTTAAAGCCTTTTTTCCGCTTCAGAAGCTGATATTGAATGATATACATTAACGATAATAGAAATGAAAATGTAAAGAAACCATAGGAAATGATGGCAACCGTGATATGAGCAACTAATATCTCATGAACAAGCTGGATACCATGTGTTTCTAAATTTGCCTGTGCATCCAATAGTAAATATAATAATAAGATAAAAAAACTGAAGACATTTGTAAAAAAGACGATAAAATGAATAGGAAATAATTTGTTCGCAATTAACGAAATCGTAACTAAGACCCATGCATAAAAAAACAAACTATCATTTAACGTAATGATTGGAAAGTTATGTTCGATTAGTACTTCGTACAATAAAAAAACGGTTTGTATAACCCAAACCACACTAAGCAACCAGAAGGCAGCTCGATTGACCTTCCGGTTGTCCTGAATAAAATCGATAAAATATCCAATCAAGCTCAAACCATAGATAATCAGTATGAATTCATAAAGCCATTTTAGTTCAATCATACGTGAAATCCTTTCATTATAAAGTTGTTATCTTATCCAACAACGGAAAGGATACCTCTTTCTTCTTGATTGCTGTAACCGAATCATTTTTTTTTGCCTGCTTTGCATATTCAGCTTGTACCTCATCTTCAATTCCAAAAATATCAATGAATAACTGCAGTGTGTCATCAGCATTATGACCAGCAGCTAATTCCTTTACTTGCGTAACAGGTTCTTTCAGAAGTTGATTAACAATGCTTTTAGTATGCTTGTTAATAACTTTCTTTTCTCTTTCTGTCAAATCAGGAATTTTACGTTCAATGCTTTTTACCGTTTCCGCTTGGATGGAAAGTGCTTTTTGCCTTAAAGCCGATATTACTGGAACTACACCAAGTGTTTTAAGCCATTCTTTAAATGATACAATCTCAGCTTCAAACATTAACTCAATTTGTTCGGCAGCATTTTTTCTAGCTTCTAAGTTTTCATCCACGATATGCTGCAAATCATCAATATCATATAGGAAAATATTATCCATCTGACTAATAGCAGGATCTACGTCTCTTGGTACAGCAATATCAACTAAAAACAGTGGGCTACCCTTACGTTCTTTTTGTACAGGTTCAACCATGTCTTTCGTCAGAATTACGGAATCTGAACCTGTTGAAGTAATTACAATATCCGCACTTTTTAATACATGTGGTAAGTAATCCATTGATTCAGATTGTGCAGAAAATTTTGTTGCAAGTACTTCTGCCTTTTCCTTTGTTCGATTAACAACTGTAATTTGCGTTGCGCCAGAGCCTTGGAGGTTTTTGGCAGCAAGTTCCCCCATTTTCCCTGCTCCTAAAATGACTACATGTTTATGTTGTAAGCTGCCGAAGATTTTTTTTGCTAACTCTACTGCAGCATAACTAACAGAAACTGCGTGTTCGCCTATAGACGTTTCCTTTTGTACTCGCTTACCAAATGTAATAGCCTGCTTGAACAATTCATTAAAAATGGTACCTGTTGTTTCCATTTTTTGAGCAGTTAAAAACGCTTGTTTTACTTGTCCCAAAATTTGTGTCTCACCTAAGACCATGGAATCTAGCCCTGTGATTACACGAAATAAATGCTCCATCGCACCATCATCTTCTGTTATTCGTAAAAAGGGTGCGAACTCGTTCTTATCTACTTGAAACCAGTCCGCTAAAAATTGCTTAATATAATAGCGGCCTGTGTGAAGTTGATCAACTACAGCATAAATCTCGGTACGATTGCATGTGGAAACAATCACATTTTCCAGAATGCTCTTTTGTTTCTTCAACGTAACCATAGCATCATGAAGATCTTCTTCTGAAAATGCAAGCTTCTCCCTTATTTCTACAGGGGCTGTTCTGTAATTAAACCCAACTTTTAAAATATGCACACTATCTACCCCCAAAAATCCTAGCTAATCCATACGTACTTTAAATAGAAAGTTTTACTTAATAATTAGTATAAACTAAAACCTTTGCTAATTTCCATTATAACATGATTATTTATTTACAATTTCTTTAAATGTGAACATAATCTGAAACAATATGGTAGAGTAATTATAGGATTATTAACACGAATGTACTTTATCATAATGGCATAAAAGAAGCAAGAATCTGAAATGCAGCTACATGAGGTGAAAGCTTGAAAAAACAACAAACTTTAACTGCTTATTTACTAATTGGTATCGGTGTGTTTTTTCTATTACAACAATTAAACATCCCCATACTATCTAATTTTTATTCATGGCAAACAATAATCATTCTAATTGGGCTTGTATTACTTATCCATAGCTATGTTACAAAAAGTTATCAAAATTTATTTACTGGTACAGTAATCTTAGGATTAGGTATACATTTTTATGGGATTGCTTATTATTCCTTTTGGATAGATCATTGGGCCATGTATCTCCTTATCGTGGGTATAGCATTTATCATCCGCTATTTACATACGAAAGAGGGAATCATTCCTGGTTTATTACTTATTGTTTTTGCTATTATTATGCTTTTTTCTATTCAACTGCCGGTTTGGTTTAATTGGATCTATATCGTTGTAGAATATTTAGAACGATTTTGGCCAGTTATTCTTATTGTCTTAGGCTTGTATCTATTGAAAAGGAAAAAGTAAGTCTAGCCTAAAAAAAAGACATCTGCATTAGTTTAAGCAAATGTCTTTTTTTCATACGTTGTTTTATAATACAGAGCTCAGAAAGGCCTGTGTCCTTTTTTCTTTTGGATTATCAAATAATTCATTTGGGCTGCCAACCTCAATAATTTTACCTTCATGCATATAGACAGCCCAATCAGCAACCTCACGGGCAAATCCCATTTCATGTGTTACAACAACCATAGTCATCCCCTCTTCTGCCAATTCCTTCATTGTTGCTAAAACTTCTCCCACCAATTCAGGATCTAGTGCGGAAGTTGGTTCATCAAACAGCATGACATCCGGTTTCATTGCTAATGCTCTAGCAATTGCCACACGTTGTTTTTGACCACCAGATAAAGTGGAAGGATACACATCATACTTGTCTCCTAAACCAACTTTCTCTAATAAATATTTCCCTTCTTCTATTGCCTCCTGTTTCGTTTGTTTTTTAACCTGGATGGGAGCCTCGATAACATTCTGCAACACCGTCATATGTGGAAATAAATTAAAGTGTTGAAACACCATACCTACTTTTTGTCGTATTTTGTTTAGATCATGGGTATCCTTTTCAATTTGTTCTCCCTCAATGATTATTTGTCCACTGTTTTTTATTTCTAAAAAGTTCAAGCAACGAAGTAGCGTGCTTTTACCAGAACCACTAGCACCAACTAGAACGACAACATCACTTTCCTTTACCGTTAAATTTATATTCTTTAAAACATGTAAGTTGCCAAATGATTTATTTAACTTATTAACTTTAATCATTTCTTGGTTGTTCAATGTATCCATTTCTTTCCTCCTCTAATTAATCACTACGTGCGAGCTTTTTCTCAGTTAGATTCACCACATAGGTTAGAATGAGTACAATCAAGAGATAGTAGATTGCTACAGTTAAATAATATGGTAGATAATCAAAGCTATTCGATCCCATCGTACTTGCTACTCCAAATAAATCCTGCATTCCAATAAAAGAGACTAAGGAAGAATCCTTAATACCTATGATAAATTGATTTCCCAAAGAGGGAACTGCTCTGCGAAAAGCTTGCGGGAGAATAATTCTTCGCATCGTTAATCCTCTGCTCATCCCCAGTGAGCGACCAGCTTCACGTTGTCCTTTATCAATTGACTGGATAGCACCTCGGATAATTTCAGCAATATAAGCACCACTATGAAAGGCTAAACCGGCTGCTCCTGCCCAAAACATTGGTATAAGTAATATATCAGTAAGACCATAAAAAAGAATAAAAATTTGCACAATAAGTGGAGTACCTCTTACTATCCAAATATAAGCATCCGCTATCCATTGCAGTATTTTTATATTTGAAATCTTCAATATTGCAAAAAACAAACCAATGATAAAGGCTATTAATAAAGAAACAACAGATAGCTTAATCGTTATCCATAGTCCATCTAAAAATACATCTATGCTCCCTGTAAAAATCTCAAAAAAGTGTGTGATTGCTGACAAATCATATTTCCCTCCCTTAAAGATGGAAGTGTGCGCAACTTTTTGCGCACACTTGTAACCTTCTGTATCCTATTCTATTATTCAACAAACAGCTTAATCCACAGTTTCTGGTTTTTGTGTAATGTCACCACCAACCCATTTTTCAGAAAGCTCTTGAAGCTCTCCATTTTCCTTCATTTCCTGTAATGCCTCATTAACCGCCTTTAATAACGCATTATTGTCTTTTCCAATAGCAATCGCTTGTTCGCTTACTCCAAGCTGACCTCTATTTTCTATTTTTAACCCATTATCAATCGCAGTTATTCCCGTGACATCGTCCGTTATGACAGCATCATGATGCCCTTTTGCCAAAGATTGTAAGGCTACTACATCACTATCAACCTGTGGAATGTTATCTGTATATTCCGTTGCCATTTCGATATATGTCGTTCCTCGCGCAACAGAAACCTCTTTGCCTTCAAGATCCTCAGGTGCTTGAATTTCACTGTCTGGCCTAGTATAAATTACTGGACCTGAATAATAATAAGGTTGGGAGAAATTAACCTGCTTTAAACGTTCCTCTGTTATCGTATGACTGGCAACCGCTATGTCGTACCTTCCTTCTGTAACTCCTGTAACGATCCCAGAGAATTTTGCACGCTGTGGATTGGGTTCTAATCCTAATTTATTAGCAATTGCCTTACCAACAGCAATATCATAGCCTACCATCTTCGTCCCCTCCATGTAACTGAAAGGTTTAAATTCTCCAGAAGCAGCAAATGTAAGCTTTCCATCCTCTACAAGCCAGAAGGCATTTTTTTCACTTTCTGAATCACCCTCTGATGAAGTTGAACCTTCATCTGACCCACAAGCAGCAAGAAACAACATTAATAAAAAGACAAATATTGTAATATTCAGTTTTTTCAACAGGTAAACACCCTTTCTAATTCTTAGTGAATTGCTCAGAAGAGATCGCATTTTTCTTAATTGCGCACCAATAAGTAAAATTATAACAATGTTAATGATTAATCACCAATTGGCTATAGGCGAGTCTCATATCTTTAAAGAACAAATGAATATTCTATCAGGTTATAACTCTATTTCTCTTACACATACCCATAAATACTAAGTTATACTCCTGAATTCTAAAAATTTAATATTATTTCATTTATTGTTTATAATAAAGATATTTTAAACTTCCTTTCCTGTAGGAAGTTTAGTAGGACATCCCTTTTGCAAAAATGAAAGTGAAGAAGCTCGTTTTATTATTCGGAATCGAGGTCCTATAGACCTTGTTCGAGCTTTCGTTTCCCTCTTACTATAACTTCTAAATAGAAATAGTGGGCAAAATCATCCGTTCGATGACTTTACCCACTTATCTTCGTATGTTTATCTGAATTTCTTTTGTCTTACCTGCATTTATCTATTGACCGATATGATTCCTAATAATTGACCATGCCTGATCCTTTCCCTCTCCAGTTTCGGCTGAGAAAGGTAATAAAACATCATCTGATTCCATTTGTAGTACAGACTTTGTCCGTTTGATATGTTTGGCACGTTTACTTTTAGGTACTTTATCCAATTTGGTTGCAATTACAATGACTGGTAACTCATAATGTTTAAGATAATCATACATTTGAATATCATCTTTTGTAGGTTCATGACGGACATCCGTAATAAGAAGGACTGCTTTTAATGATGAGCGCTTTTCGAAATACTCCTCCATCATTTTACCCCATTTTTCTCGTTCTTTTTTTGATACTTTTGCATAACCATAACCAGGAACATCTACAAAATAGAAACCATTATTTATCTTATAGAAATTAAGTGTTTGTGTTTTACCTGGTTTAGAAGAAGTTCGAGCTAAATTTTTTCTGTTAATTAATTTATTAATGAAGGACGATTTTCCAACATTAGATCGCCCCGCCAAGGCAATTTCTGGGAGGTGATCATTTGGGTATTGTTTTTCACTTACAGCACTAATTACTATTTCAGCGTTTATTACTTTCATTCTTCTCCCCCACTAACGCGTGTTCTAATACTTGATCTAAATGACGAACAGGTATAAACCTTAAATCATTCCGAACACTTTCAGGAATGGATTCAATATCTTTCTCATTTTCCTCTGGAATGATTATCGTTGTTATACCTGCACGATGAGCACTTAAAGACTTTTCTTTAAGCCCACCAATCGGTAATACTCGTCCTCTTAATGTAATTTCTCCAGTCATTCCAACTTCCTTCTTTACCGCTCGTCCAGTTAACGCAGAAACTAACGCAGTTGCCATCGTTATACCTGCGGATGGACCATCCTTAGGGGTTGCGCCTTCAGGAACATGTATATGAATATCACTATTTTCATGAAAGGAAGGATCTATATTTAATTCCTTGGATCGAGACCGTATATAACTAAATGCTGCTTGAGCGGATTCTTGCATAACATCACCGAGTTTTCCAGTAAGTGTCAATTTCCCTTTACCAGGATAATGAGATACCTCAATTGATAACGTGTCTCCCCCAGCTGCAGTATATGCAAGACCTGTTGCAGTCCCAATCTGATTCTCTTGCTCGATTAACCCGTAACGGTACAATGGTTTTCCTAATAGTGTTTCAATACTATTATTAGTAACAATTACACGTTTCTTCTCTTCGGAAATAATAATTTTAGCTGCCTTTCTACAAAGGGTAGCCAATTGTCTTTCTAAATTACGTACTCCTGCCTCTCTAGTGTATGTACGTATTAATTTTAAAAGTGCATCATCGCGGATTTGTAAATTACTTTTCTTCAACCCATTTTCTTTTAACTGCTTCGGCAATAGATGCTGCTTCGCTATATATTGCTTTTCGACTTCTGTATATCCGGCAATAGAAATTAATTCCATTCGATCTAATAATGGCTCAGGAATATTATTTACATAATTTGCTGTTGCTACAAATAGTACATTGGAAAGGTCATAAGTCTCTTCAATAAAATGATCACTGAAATTGCTATTTTGCTCTGGATCAAGCACTTCTAACATTGCAGATGAAGGATCACCACGGAAATCATTTGACATTTTGTCTATTTCATCTAATAAAAAAACAGGATTTACCGTTTTTGCCTTCTTCATTCCTTGAATAATCCTACCGGGCATGGCACCAATATAAGTGCGTCTATGTCCTCTTATTTCAGCCTCATCCCTAACTCCTCCAAGGGAAATTCGAACGAAATTTCGGTTTATTGATCTAGCAATGGATTTTGCTAATGAGGTTTTCCCAACCCCAGGTGGTCCAACTAAACACAATATAGGTCCTTTTATTGAATTGGTTAATTTTTGTACAGCTAAATATTCTAGTATTCGTTCCTTTACCTTATCAAGACCATAATGGTCTCTATCTAATATTTCCTCTGCATATTCAATTTCGATCGTATCCTGTGTTTTTTCTGTCCAAGGTAATGATAATAACCATTCTAGATAGTTGCGGATTACAGAACTTTCAGCAGAACTTTGTGGTACTTTTTCATACCGGTCTAATTCTTTCCATGCAACATCCCTAATATTATCTGGCATATCTGATTGATCAATTTTTTCTTTTAACTGACTTACCTCACCTGACTTACCATCTTTTTCACCTAATTCTTTTTGAATAGCTTTTAGCTGCTCACGTAAATAAAATTCTTTCTGTGTTTTTTCCATAGATGTTTTTACACGTTGTCCGATTTTCTTTTCTAAATCAAGGACCTTCTTTTCATTTGAAATTATTCGAACTAACTGCTTTAATCTATCCTTTACATTTGTTGTTTCTAATAGCTCTTGCTTTTCTTTTATTTTCAAGGATAAATGCGAGGTAATCATATCCGCTAATCTCCCAGGTTCTTCAATATCGGAAACGATGTCGAAGGTTTCATGAGTGAGTTTTCTAGATACTTTAATGTATTGCTCAAATTGGTTTAACAGTGAGCGCATGAGGGCCTCTTCCTCATGATAGTCAGTTTGAATATCTTCTAACTTTTTGATTTCGACCACGAACTCTTCGTTTTGTTCCACATAACGGACTATTTCTCCACGATAAAGTCCTTCGACTAATACACGTATTGTTCCATTTGGAAGCTTTATCATCTGTTTAACCGTAGCTAGCGTACCTGTAGAATAAATATCTTTTGGCTCTGGCTCTTCCAGCCTGTCTTTTTTCTGTGCAGCGAGAAAGATTTCCTGATCATCCATCATTGCTTTCTCTAATGCTGCAATTGATTTAGCACGACCCACATCAAGATGTATTACCATAGATGGAAATACTAAAAGTCCGCGTAAAGGAAGGAGGGGAAGCTGCATGTTTTCTTTTGTCATGATATGTACCTCCAAAACTATGTAATCAATATTTCACATTTTTTCATATGTGCTTAAAGTTTATATAAAAGTCTTAAATTTGTAAATCAATATATCGAATTTGTTTTAGTTGTTATTCTTATGATTCGCTTGCTCAAGATAAATATACAATTCAGTCATGAAAAGAGACTGACTTGGTTACATGAAAACGTGTAATAAAGTCAGTCTCCTTAACATCAGTATTCAACTTAGATTTAATGGTAGGTGTTATGCACTTTCTCGAGGATGCTTCTTATTACCTTCTGTAACCGTACCATCCCTATACACTAATTTAGGGCTTCCATTTTCATCTTGAACAGTTTGTTCAGTTATAATACATTTTTCAATATCTTCTCTTGATGGAAGATCAAACATCACATCGAGCATGATACCTTCAATGATAGAACGCAAGCCTCTGGCTCCTGTCTTTCTTTCGATTGCCTTTGCCGCAATTTCTTTTAATGCGTTTTCTTCAAATTCCAATTCAACATCGTCCATTTGGAATAGCTTCTCATATTGCTTTACGAGAGCATTTTTCGGCTTTGTCAATATTTCCACAAGCGCTTCTTCATCAAGCGGTGTTAAGCTTCCGATCACAGGAATTCTTCCAATGAATTCAGGAATTAATCCATATCGAAGTAAATCTTCTGGAAGAACTTTAGCAAGTAACTGTCCCATTTCAAGCTCCTGTTGTCTTTCGTTGGCACCAAAACCAATAACCTTTTCTCCTAATCGACGTTTCACTACTTGGTCGATACCATCAAACGCTCCACCTACAATAAATAATATATTGGTTGTGTCAATTTGGATAAATTCTTGGTGGGGGTGCTTTCTCCCTCCTTGTGGAGGTACACTCGCTACTGTCCCTTCCAGAATTTTTAATAGTGCTTGTTGAACACCTTCTCCAGAAACATCACGTGTAATTGATGGGTTTTCTGATTTTCGAGCAACTTTATCAATCTCATCAATATAAATGATACCTTTTTCGGCTTTCTCCACATCATAATCTGCTGCCTGAATTAGTTTAAGTAAAATGTTTTCCACATCTTCACCTACATAACCAGCTTCCGTTAAGGATGTAGCATCGGCCATTGCAAAAGGGACATTAATGATACGAGCTAATGTTTGTGCTAAAAGTGTTTTACCGCTTCCTGTTGGCCCAATCATCGCAATGTTACTTTTTGACAGTTCCACATCGTCTACTGTGCTTTTCGGTGTATTAATTCGCTTGTAGTGATTATAAACAGCCACAGATAAATTTTTCTTGGCTTTATCTTGACCAATTACATAATCATCTAATATTTCACAAATTTCTCTTGGCTTCGGGATTTCTTTAAGTTCTGTTTCTTCTTCCGTGCCCAATTCCTCTTCAACAATTTCAGTACAAAGCTCTATGCACTCATCACATATATAAACGCCCGGTCCAGCAACTAATTTACGAACTTGATCCTGGCTTTTACCGCAGAATGAACATTTCAATTGTCCTTTTTCTTCATTAAATTTAAACATCATTTTCACCCCTAAAAGTTTAAATCTACTCCTAAGCTTTTCTTCGTTAGGTTTCAACTTTATAGTCATCATATCAGATCAAAATTAAAATACAAAACAATAAACCTTTTTAAAAGGTTTTTGCTACCCATGTCATCCATTTTCTTCAATGATCTGACATAACCATCAATCATTTAATCATAAAGCTACATATTACCAAGCATCCCATATTTACTTGGAATTTTCAATTTAAAAGTCAGTACATACTATTTATACTATATGTTAGTTCTCTAAATAAAGTCGCTTAATTTATAATTCACCCAAATTCTTTGAGAGTAAATAATGGAAAACAAGGTGCGAACACATCGCACCTTGTTTTAGTATTTGCCTTATCCTACAGTATATAAACCTATCCAATCAAGATTAAACTGTTTTGCTTTGTTCTACAAGGAAATCAATCGCTTTTCTCATTTTCAAGTCACCCTCGATTGCATCCGTATTACCGCCAAGCATTTGCTTAAGTTGTTCTACTTCAGCACCATACATGGATGCCATTTTTTCAAGTTCTTCATTTACATCTTCTTCTGAAACTTCAAGATTTTCCTCATTCACAATAGCTTCTAGGGTAAGATTTGTTTTCACACGTTTCTCTGCGTCTTCTCTCATTTGTTCCTTCAGTGCAGCTTCATCTTGACCAGAGAATTGAGAATACATTTCTAGAGTCATACCCTGCATTTGCAGACGTTGTTCAAACTCTTTAACCATTTGGTCAAGCTCCGTATCAACCATTGCTTCTGGAATATCCATTGCTGCATTCTCACTAGCTTTTTCAATTAATGTTTCGCGTTTTTTGTTTTCTGCATCTTGTTTCTTTTGTTCTAAAAGCTGCTCTTTTTTCTTACTCTTCAATTCTTCTAGTGTTTCAACTTCATCATCTAAATCTTTAGCAAACTCATCATCAAGTTCAGGTAATTCTTTATATTTTACTTCATGAATTTTCACGTTAAAGGTTGCTTCTTTACCAGCAAGCTCTTCGGCATGATAATCTTCTGGGAACGTTACGGTAGCCTCTGTTTCGTCACCTGTTTCCTTTCCAATTAATTGCTCCTCAAATCCAGGAATAAATTGACCAGAGCCGATCTCTAAGGAATGACTTTCACCTTTTCCACCTTCAAAAGCTTCTCCATCAACAAAGCCTTCGAAATCAATAACAGCTGTATCGCCATCTTCAATTTTTCCTTCTTCTTTTATTACTAATTCTGCATGGTGTTGACGCTGATGCTCTAAATCATGATCAACATCTTCATCTGTAACCTCTACAGATTCTTCTTCCACTTCTAACCCTTTATAATCGCCAAGTTTCACTTCAGGCTTAACTGTTACTTTAGCAGTAAATACAAGTGGTTGACCTTTTTCAATAGTTTCAATGTCTACATCTGGTTGAGCTACTGGCTCAATGCCTGTTTCTTCAACTGCTTTCATATAAGCATCAGGAAGTACAATATCAACAGCATCTTGATATAATGATTCTACACCAAATCTTTTTTCAAAGAGTCCACGTGGAATTTTACCCTTACGGAATCCAGGAATTTGCACATCTTTGGACACTTTCTTAAAAGCTTTATCCAATGCTTTGTCAAATTCTTCAACACTTACTTCTATCGTAAGTACTCCTTCATTTCCTTCTTGTTTTTCCCATTTCGCTGACATAAAAATTCCCTCCAAAATCTATTGTGTCCTTCATTTTACACGTTCATTACTAGATAATGATCTAAAAATACAACCATCTTATTATAACATAATTGCATGTCCTTTCAAGCATTTAAAGTGATTCTTATTCCTCAATAATACTTGCATAAAGTGTTTCACACAGCTCAATTTCTTCTATATAATATTTTACTTTCTCATTGTCATCCTTAGAAGTCATTGTATGTATATTTAAATAGTCAGAACCTACCTGCTTTAATGCTTTTGCAATATATTCAGCATCTTCTTCTGGAGGAACTGACGGATATCTAACGTACATATAATGGTGTATTAATTTATAAAGCAATTCAAACATAGAAGGATTCGTTTGTTCAAGCTCACTTATAATAAGTAGAATTTGCTTCGTTACAGGAAGGCTATGTATTTTTCCAATATCACTTGGTTTAACCGTCATTTGTTTATCCCATTTATGTATCTCAACAGCATCCATATCATTTACTTCCTGTAACCACATGAAAATAGCTGACTTGATTACAGGATGGATATCCTTATTTAATAATAAACTGCGGATTCTTTTTGTCGGTTGTGTTTTCAGCTTACGTAAATCCTCAATGAGCTGCCACTGCCTTTTATAATCATCTGAGGAAATGGCTTGCGTTAGATCATCCAAATAAGCTGACGCGTGTTCTACATTTATATCCGCCTTCATTTTACTACTCATATCATATAGCTGTTGAAATTGTTCCTGCATGATAGGTGGAACTGCATTTGTAGCGAATTCAAAATCCACTTGTTCCATAAGTAGATCATACTGATTTGTTTGGAATAGAATGGTTAAGTAAATATGTAAATAATGATAATAATGTGCATCTTTTCGTTTTAACAATTCTTCACATATATCTTGTGCCTCTTGATGGCGACCAAGCTCCATCAAGCAAATAAGTTTACCACTTATGATTTCATAGCTATCTACTTGATAGCTTAATAATTTATCTAATTTCGATAGTGCTTCTGCATATTTCTTCTCTTTGAGAGCCGTTAAGCTTTCCTCTTCCAAAATTGTTCTCCATTTTGGAAAAAGAATGACGTTCTCAGGTAGCTGCTGCATCATCTTCCTCCTTTCTGCAGTTTTAGTATTTATATATAAGATACTAGATATACATTCCCTAAGCAAAGTAATTTAAAACCAAATTTATAAGCAAAGTAATTTCTTTATCAAAATTTATATATATTAAAATAAATCTATAAATATAAATTTATTAAGACGAAAAATTCCAATTTCATTGATCTCTTATTCTTTACCTTCGATTTAAATGAGAGGTACTGTTCGGTACTTACGAAAAAACTACTATGTCATCTCAATCCTAATTCCCTCTACGATGTGTTCCATTCATATTAACAACAGACTTTCAAGTTTACAATATAATTTTTTAAATTTTATATTGTATTTTATTGTTGTCATGTATTGTATGATAATTATATCGGATAATTACCTCTCAGTTTAAACGATACAATTTAGGCAGCTATTCTTTTCATACTGATTTTTTGCGATTCTAATTCTAGTATTTGCTTCAATGAGGCTCAATACATAACTCATTTAAAATAGATAATTTAACTTAAAATCTTGGCATCGATTTACTATTTAAAATCACAGGAATAGAAGGAGTATATAGGTTGAAAAAATTTGTAATCATAACAGCATTCTTTCTCTTCTTCTTATTACTTGTACATAATTACTATTCTAAACCCGGATATTTTGGTTTAATACATCTAGATAAGAAGGAAGATAAACAAGGACAATATATGGTCACATTTCATAAAGTTGGAGATACGGAAAAGGTAACATTAGACTTAAGTGACTCTAAGATATTAATTAGAAATGAAGAGGTTATACCAATCGCTGAAAGCTGGAAGGATATTAAGGAAGACAATACGTATCATGTAAGCATGGAACAAAATAGGTTTCCATATAATAAAATTTTCGATACTCATACAATTGAAGTTTTCTATATGGATTGAGTAATGTAAGGTAATTCTGTCCTCATCAAACTTAGAAATAAGTATAAGAACACTAAACCGTTATTTACTATAAAAAAAGTAAAGCACCAAGCCTTAAGACTGGATGCTCTATCCATATCATTAATCCTTATACGCATATATTTAAAGAGCATTTTTATATGTAATAGTCTTTTTTCATTTTTCTCAAGTAAGCTATTTGCCCTATATGGTAAGCATTATGTGTAGCAGCGTTACTAATTAATCCCCACCACTCAGCTTCGACGGGAAAGCCTGTTACACCCATATGTAAACTATCTTCTGTAATTATGTCCTGCCAACGTAAAAGTACTTCCAATAACCGACCTTTAAGCAGCTTAAAACTATCATCCCTTTTTACAGAAAAACTTTTTGAATTATTGTCCAAGGACGTTACGGCATTAAAATTACGCTGTTCATATCTCTGTTGCCATACTTCATTCCAATAAATAAGGTGTTGCACAATCTCTGCTATACTATGACTTTGATCATCTGGCTTCCAAAATGCATCCTCTTCAGATAGATTCTCAACGGACTCCTCAAAAGAAACATACCAGCTTCGATCATTTGCATTTGCTAACAACTGATCTAAGAGAACTGTACTTGCTTGAACCATGTAAACACCATCCCTAACTATAAATATGAAAACCTAACCATTTAAGCTCTTTAATCATATTTACTTTCATTATAAATAGCATACACTCACTACAATAAGTATAATAGTCATTATTCCACTTGCTTCTTAAAAGTACCTACCAGAAGGAGAATGAGCCCTAATAGGAAAAATAACGGAAATAAGTACCATATAATCAATGCCGCCCAACCATTTTCAACAATCCTTGCATATGTCAATCCGATCGCAAAGGATAAAAATGGAGCCAGCACTGTCATAACCATGATTCCGAAGTAGATATATTTTCTTTTTATTGACTTACCTTTGCTAAGTAAATAAGTGGTAACCAAACTTAAAAGTGAAAGTAAATAGCCGAAGCCGATTGCCATAATGAAGCAAACTCTCTTGACTAAATTCAATCGATTGAAAAACTCATTCGGTCGATTAAATCATGTGAATTTTCCGAATATAAAATAAGCAGTATTATAAAATATTATCACGTTTTTATTACTTACGTTACATTATACTGTATTTTCACTCAACATCAAATACTTTTTACATAGAACACCAATAACATATAATGATTCAGCTATTTCAAAACTTAATCCTCCCTCTATATACTTTAATTATCTTCAAAATACTCTTGTTTTCTTAGAATTAATCAAGCACCATTTCATTGAATGTATTGATGGATAAAGCGTTTAATCAGAGTACAGAATATTCTAACCGGGTT
>NZ_JAWDHA010000078.1:0-19797 GCF_034190895.1 Virgibacillus sp. M23
CATTGATGTGTGTATAATCTTAAATATCATACAATGGGAGAGCTATATATTTTACTGGTATATTTGGGTAAATAAGTGTTTCTTCTAATCTAGCGGAAACTGTCTACTTTAGTTTAGCAGTCACAACAAGATTAATAATGAAGAAAATAAAACAGATTTTATAAACTATTGCACGAAAAAATATATAAAAGAAAATTCTTATAAAAAACATATCTAAAAAATGAAACGAAATAATAAATTAAATCGTATTATATATAACAGAATATTCCTAATATACAAATATATAGGAGTAATGAAATAGCAAAAAACATAAATCAAGGAGTGGATACTTATTTTTACCAGAGACAGCATCAAAGAAGAAGTAAATGCAATAATCGATCACTATCAAACAAATGATGTTTATAAACTATGCAATCGTTTTTGTATAAAGATTCAAGCAAGTGATCTAGGACAGGCAAAAGGAATTCTTCAATATTGCTACGCTCAGCCTCTAATCCATATCAATCCTAGAGTCAAAAATAAAACCTTTTGTATCGCCTATATGCTAGGTCATTTCTTTTTCAATTTTAATCCAGACCAATCTGTTCTTTTCATCAAAATGAATAACCCAGAAACGATTGTATTTGCTACAGAATTGGTTTTAACTGATGAAATACTATTTTCACAATTAAGTGAAATCAGTACAATTTCGTTAGAAGAAATAGCATGTTTTTTTGATATACCGATTCAAGCTATTAAAGTAAAATTAAATGGAATATCAAATAGTAGGATTATTTTTTCATGCATTTAAACAGAACGTATATTCTAATTTATTTCGTTACTGTAATTCTTATATTCATACAAGCTATTAAGGAGGAATTATAAAATGCCTGTTTACAAAAATAAGAATGCTAAGAATAACAAATGGTATTACTCTTTCAGCTACAAAGAGAGTAATAAGTATAAAAAGAAGCTAAAACGTGGATTTAAAACTAAAAAAGAAGCCGAAAATGCAATGATTGAAGCTATGGATTCAATAAATAAAGGAACATATATCGAACCTTCCAAAACTTTATATAGAGATTTTATGGATAGTTGGCTAAAGGACAAAAAAATAAACGTAAAGAAAAGCACCTATTCTAATTATCAATACCTTGTAGAAAACTTCATATTAGTTTCACTTGGAGATATAGAATTACAAAAAATCAATCCCAGAGAAATCCAGACTCTCTATAATGATCTTAAAGAAAATAACAGACTTTCTTCTGAAAACATTAGGAAAATCCACACTATTATTAACGATGCTTTAAATAAAGCATTTAAATGGGGAATGATTAATAGAAATCCAGCTACTTTGGTAGATGCACCGAAAGTTGTTAAAAAAGAAGTTGAAGTTTGGAATCAAGATGAGATTAACATTTTTTTAAATGTAGCTAAGGATTCACGTTATTATCATGCTTTCCTTTTAGCGCTCACAACTGGAATGAGACAAGGAGAAATACTTGGTTTACGATGGAAAGATATCGATATTGAAAATGAAACTATCTCAGTAGTTCAGACATTATCTCACAAAGGTCAAGAATTAAGCGCAGGAGCTAAAACCGATTCAGGGAACAGAAGAATCTCTATTGATAGTAACACGCTTTCACAAGTGTTAAAACATCGTACTCTCCAAAAAGAAGAAATGATGGTAAATAGTCCATTATATAATAGTCATAACGATTTAGTTGTAAGAACTAGCACAGGATTACCACTTTCACCAAGAAATTTATTACGATCCTTCTACTCAATTATAGATAAATCAGGAATTAAAAAAATTCGCTTTCATGATCTTCGCCATACTCACGCAAGTCTTTTATTAAAACAGGGTGTTAATCCTAAGATAGTATCGGAACGTTTAGGACATGCAAATGTTAGAATTACCCTTGATACTTATAGCCACCTGCTACCAAATTTACAAAAGGAAACAGTTAATAATTTCAGTAAAATGTTCTATCAAAATTAGTAGTCATTCGTATCAATTTCGTATCAATTATTAAAATCAATAAAAAACACCGCCTTTTCAAAAGGTGGTGTTTTAGTTCCAAACATTGTTATATCAATAGTTTGAAGGTATGATTCCGATTGGGCTCGAACCAACGACCTCCACCCTGTCAAGGTGGCGCTCTCCCAGCTGAGCTACGGAATCGCATTAATAAATACTGGTTACTCTATTAATATACTGTCTCTTCCTCTATTCTGTCAATCACTTCTTTTTAGGTTATAAACTTTTTATAACGTTGCCAAGTAAAGTAAGTGATATTTCTTCCAATCCAAACATTAATATATTAAGAAAATGTGAAAATCTTAATTCTGAACTCTACTTTTAAAATTTAGCTACAACATAAATTAATACAGCCTCTTTCTTGTTTTAATAGACAATACTAATCGTATTAAAAATGAATTGAGAGTGTAGTTCAATTGCTATCAAATTTTATCATTTATATCTCTACATTTATCTTGGTATACGCTCCCTAAAAAAGATGAATATAGTTACTCAAATTTTTCTATATAAACATGTAAATAAACTTCACGCATTCTGAGAATTAACCATTATAATAATTAAACTAATTGTATTATTCTTTATTACTTTCGTTTATTCGCAAACACCTGCCACTAGCTTATAATTTTTTCAAATTACTTCTTTTCTGAAATACTCCATCCCCCCGTAAAAGATGATCAAACCTCCAAATTCCTTCGTCACTCGAAATAGGATGTTGGATAAAAAAATTTTTTCCATTTATAATAGTAGAAAACTACTTTGGGGAGGGTCATCGTGAGAACAGTCTTATCTTTTTTAAAACCATATAAGCTCCCTGCTATTCTCGCCTATATGCTGATGCTAATTGAATTAGCGGTTGAGCTCTTACTTCCTTTCTTCCTGGGGAAAATGATTAACAATGGTGTGGTAAATCAAGATATTGGAAATATTGTGATGTGGGGCGGTATTATGATTGGTCTCGCATTCACTGCATTTATCGCTGGAATTATTAATTCATTTTATGCGTCCCATGTTAGCTGGGGATTTGCCCATGATATCCGAGAGAGATTATTTGCAAAGATTCAGGAATTTTCCTTTGCAAATTTGCATAAATACCCTACATCTGGTTTAATGACACGCTTTACCAATGATGTTAGGCAAATTCAGAATACTATATTTATGATATTGCGAATTATGTCCAAAGCACCTCTAATTGTTATTGGTGGTGTCACGATGGCATTTATTGTCAACGCAAAGCTTGCACTGATCTTTCTAGTGACTGTTCCAATATTAATTGGTTTTATTTTATGGGTATTAAAAATAGCCAGTCGCCTGTTTAATAATGTACAGAAAAGTATAGATAACGTCAATCGAGTCATGCAAGAAAATCTAGCAGGTATGCGATTAATTAAGGCTTTCTTCCGAAGAAACCATGAAAAAACTCGCTTTACAGAAGCAAATAAAGAGCTTGCGAGCCGCACTCGTTTCACTTTTCGTTTTGTGGAATCATCTATGCCAGTGCTACTATTCGTTATGAACTTAAGCCTTATTTTTATTATTTGGTTTGGAAACACTCAAGCCATAGCTGGGGAAACCAATGTAGGTGACGTAGTAGCAATCGTAAACTACGCCATGCGAGTAGCGATGTCTATCTCGATGTTCACCTTTATCATTATGGGTTTATCTAGGATGAAGGCCTCCGCAGATCGCATCAGTGAAGTCCTTCACCTAAAGGTAGACCTAAAAGATACCAATGAATCGGATACCACCTTAAAGGTGAGTCATGGTTCTATCACGTTTCGGGACGTTTCCTTTTCTTACCCAGACAGTGACAAACAGGTGATTGATCACGTTAGCTTTACTGTGGAAGCCGGAGAGCGCCTCGCAGTGATTGGTTCAACAGGTGCAGGAAAAACATCATTATTCCAATTGATTCCTAGGTTATATGACGCCAAAACGGGACAGATAAAAATTGATCATAAAGAAATACAAGCTTATTCATTAGATCATTTACGTGGTAGCATTGGATATGTTCCACAAAGTCCACTGCTATTTACTGGTTCAATTACGGACAATATTGCTTGGGGAAAAAACGACGCAACAACTGAAGAGATTACGCAAGCCGCCAAGGATGCGCAAATACACGATACCATTATGGAATTAGATCAGCAATATGCTACTCGAGTTGGACAAAAAGGAGTAAATCTATCTGGAGGGCAAAAACAGCGCATATCTATTGCTCGTGCACTCATTCGTAAGCCAAAGATCTTGATGTTAGATGATAGTACAAGTGCCCTTGATTTAACAACAGAATCACATTTACTTACTGCAATCGATAGTTATGACTGTACGACATTAATTATAACGCAAAAAATCTCTACAGCGATGCGTGCAGATCGTATTTTATTACTGGATGAAGGCAAAATGCTAGCCATTGGTTCCCATGAGAAATTACTGGAAACGTCTGAACTGTATCAACGCCTAGTAGAGTCGCAATTTGGAAAGGAGTACGCAAATGCGAAATAATCAATTAAAGCAGCCTTTTCAATATGAAAAAATCCCAATAGATACAATTCAAGTAACGAGTAATAAAAAAGCAAAAGACACGGCTGGTACAATAAAACGAATCTGGGCTTATCTTGCAAGAGAAAAAGTGAAGCTTACGTTAATTATTCTGATGGTTATTGCAAGTTCTAACCTCAGTCTACTCGGTCCTTATATGATTGGTATGGCGGTCGATGATTTTATTGTTACGAAGGAAAGTGCTGGATTAGCCGCTTTGTTAATTTGGCTTGTTTTTATCTACTTATTTCATTCGCTAGCCATCTTCTTACAAAATTTTTGGATGATTGGCGTAGCCCAAAACACTGTTTACGCATTACGATCCGATTTGTTTCATCAATTCCATCATCTACCAATCGCCTATTTTGATAAAAGGCAGCATGGTGAATTAATGAGTAGAATTACCAATGATATTGACAATGTAAATAATACGTTAAATCAATCAGTTATCCAAATATTTTCCAGTGTCCTTACGCTAATTGGAACAATTGGCGTCATGCTATATCTCAGTCCGATATTGACAGTTGTTACAATGACAATCGTACCGGTAATGTTTATTGGCATGCGCTGGATCACAAAGCGAACTGGCCCATTATATAAACTGCAACAAAAAAACCTTGGTGAAGTAAATGGCTATGTCGAAGAGATTGTTTCTGGACAGCATATTGTCAAAACCTTTTCTCAGGAGAAACGAGTTATGCAAGAGTTTGAGACACGTAATAAGGATTTAAATAAAGCAGGATTTTGGGCACTAACGTTTTCTGGATTCATTCCGAAGGTCATGAACATGCTTAACTTCCTTAGCTTTGGGCTAATTGCTTTAATAGGTGGTATTTTAGCGATACAAGGACAAATCACTGTTGGTATCATTGTCATTTTCACAGAATATGCTCGGCAGTTCACTCGCCCGTTAAATGAATTATCTAATCAATTTAATATTCTTTTATCTGCTGTAGCTGGTGCTGAGCGAGTATTTGGAGTATTGGATGAGAAGCAGGAAGAAGCAGATGAAATTACTGCCAGAAGCATTGATCGTACGAATGGTAATATTGTCTTTGATCACGTTTCATTTGGATACGAAGAAAGCATCATTTTAAATAACATCAATTTGGAAGCAGCGTCTGGTGAGACAGTTGCGCTTGTCGGGCATACAGGTGCTGGAAAAACAACCATCATTAACCTTATATCACGCTTTTATAACTATGACAAAGGAGAAATTCGTCTAGACGGTATCCCGCTTAAGAACATAAAACGATCCAGTCTAAGAAAACATATGGCTTTTGTATTGCAAGATTCCTTTCTATTTCATACAACGATACGAGAAAACATCCGCTATGGTCGACTAGAAGCAACGGATGCAGAAGTGACTCAAGCTGCTAAGGATGCAAACGCACATGATTTTATCAAAAAATTACCTAATGGCTATGATACTGTGCTTGATCAAGAAGGTAGCGGCATTAGCCAAGGACAAAAGCAGCTACTCACTATTGCTCGTGCACTACTAGCTGAGCCTTCGATTTTAATTCTTGATGAGGCAACTAGTAATATTGATACAATTACCGAACTGAAAATTCAAGATGCACTAAAACGCCTGATGAATGGTCGAACAAGCTTCGTTATAGCACATCGTTTGAACACAATACAAGAAGCGGATAAAATCATTATGTTAGAGCATGGGCAGATCATTGAACAAGGAAGTCATGAAGAACTTCTTGCCCAAAAAAGGAAATATCATCAACTATTTACTGGCCAACTATTGGAGAATGCCAACTAACTTTGTTTTACTAATTAAGACAACGGGAATATTGATACAATATAAGGGGTGGAATCATGGGAAGAAAAGGAACAATGATGGAGAAACAAATAAATAGTAAGTACTTAAACGAAATAATGACATTAAAGATATATCAGCCAGAATCATTTTCTCCACTTTACAAATACCATATTTGCATCATGCAAGATGGAAATGACTATTACCAAATGGGTAGAATAGCGACGTTAAGCGATAGACTACATGATAGTGAGGATATGACGAACACCATTTTTGTGGGAATCCATTATCAAAATAAATATGATCGTCGGGAGAAATACCATCCAAGCGGTGAACAAAATGAATCTTACACAAAATTTTTAGTAAATGAAATTGTCCCATTCTTGGATGACCTCCTCCCTACTTATCATATGGGTCAGTCTAGGACCTTGATGGGAGACTCTTTGGCTGGGACACTGGCATTTATGACCGCACTTCGTTATCCGCATACGTTTGGAAATGTCATTATGCAATCCCCCTACGTGGATGAAACTGTATTACAGGCTGCGGCACAAGCTAAGCAACTTGATGCTATTGATATTTATCATACGATTGGTACCGAAGAAACAGCTGTTGATACGACAGATGGGCAACGAATGGATTTTGTCACACCGAACCGCGAACTACACAAAACCCTTCACAATATGGGAACAAGCTATACGTATCATGAGTTGGAAGCTGGTGAACATACATGGAAATACTGGCAAAAGGATATGAAACGTGCACTAGTTACTATGTTCGACTAGGAAAATTGGAAGCAATTTTTCAGATAGTGCAAAAAAATCTCTTATTTTGCCAAATTTTTTGTTATAATAAAGGGTAACTAAAAAATCCAGTATATCTAACAAACGAGTATTTACTAGTAGATAAGACGTTTGATTAAAATAGGAGGTTTTATAATGAAATATGGTATCGCTATTTTCCCAACGAAGGCCGTACAGGATGAAGCAAATTCTTATAGAAAGCGTTATGACCCGCACTATGCGTTAATTCCTCCACATATTACATTAAAAGAAGCATTTCAAGTAGATGATGATCAATTAGAGGAATTGGTTACTGAATTAAAACGTATCGCAAATGAAACAAAACCATTCAAGATAAACATTAATAAAGTGAGCACCTTTGCTCCTGTAACAAACACGATATACCTAAAAGTTGAACCGATTAAAGAGCTTATTGAATTATACGAGAAGATGCAGTCAGGGAAGTTCCCAAAAAATCAAGAATATGCATTCGTACCACATATTACGATTGCGCAAAAACTTTCGCATGACGAATATTCTGATGTGTTTGGTAGTCTACAAATGAAAAATATCCAAATTGAAGATGAGGTTGATCGCTTCCAGCTTATGTATCAATTAGATAACGGTTCATGGACAGTTCATGACTCCTTTGTTTTCGGAAAGGAACCAGTTTGAACATAAAAGTAGTTACCTCACAAGAGGAAATAGAACAAGCCTTTTATGTGCGGACAGTTGTTTTTGTTGATGAGCAAAGCGTACCTCCAGAAGAAGAATTAGATGCACATGATGAATCAGCCATTCATTTCGTCGTATACGATGATGATAAGCCAATTGCGGCAAGCCGCCTTCGCTTTGTAGACAGTTATGGAAAACTAGAACGCATCTGCGTACTGAAAGAGTATCGTGGAAAAGCGATTGGAAAACAACTTATTCAAGCAATGGAAGCTGTCATTCTAGAAAAAGGCTATCATAAAGCAAAGCTTAATGGTCAAACACATGCAGAAAAATTCTATCAACGTTTAGGCTATAAAACCATATCTGATGAGTTTATGGATGCTGGCATCCCTCATGTAACGATGGTGAAAGAGCTCTAACAAAAATCAAGGACAAGACAAAAAAAGAAGAAAACAATTTCCGAACTATTATCGATTATCATATCCGATAATAGTTCGGTTTTTTATCGTCCAGGTTATAATAATCAATATTATGGATACACTTGCCCTTTCATCCTAGCTAGTGACTCTTTTGAAAAAAGCATGCTTCTGAGAATCCACTCTGCCAAGTTAACTAATGGCGTGTCCGCGGAAAGTGGTTTAGGTTGTGATGAAAGTTAAACATTATTATTTGCATTAATACACCCAGCTAAATTCCCCAATCCAAAAGTACTTTATAATAAATTATTTCTCTTTTTTGTATGTTTTCTTTACAATTCAGTAACGTCCCATTTTATCATGAATGATTTTCCCATTACAGGTTATGCTAATGGATGATATTGTTTGAAGGGGGCAGGATGAATGGATTCTTATCTGCAGATGTTAGGCGATACAATATTTGGATTTTTATCCTTATTTGTGTTAACGAAAATTCTTGGCAAGACTCAAATTACACAGTTAACCCCCTTTGACTTTATTTCTGCCCTAATTCTTGGTGAATTAGTAGGAAATGCGTTATTTGATAAAGAAGCAGGCATTCCTGAAATTGCCTTTGTTATTACACTTTGGGGCTCGTTAATCTATGTAACAGAAGTGATCACACAGAAATTCAAACGTACGCGTCAGTTATTAGAAGGTGGGCCAGATTTTGTTATTTACAGAGGAAAATTAATTCGAGATGTGATGAAGAAAAACAGCTTGGACGTAAATCAACTACAAAGTCTACTTCGTACAAAAGATGTTTTTTCCTTACGAGAGGTGGAATTCGCATTTATGGAAACAAACGGCACCATATCGGTTATCCGTAAGCCTCCGTATCAAATGCCGAATAAGCAAGACCTGCATGTTTCCCCCCAAGAAATAAACTTGGCAACTACGTTAATTAATGACGGAGAAATTATTTATGACAACCTAAAAGAAAAAAATTTAACAGAAGATTGGCTGTATGAACAACTAAAAGAACAGGACTATGAAAAAGTCAGTGATGTATTTTATGCAGAATATATGAAGGGGCAAGAATTATTTATCCTTCCTTTCGTCAATAGAGAACACCATAAATTCGATGCTTAGCAGATAGTGAAAATGCTGAGCATCTATTTATGTTAAATAACCTTATCAACAGACTTTCCCTTTGCTGTGAGCTTAATAAAGGGTTCTGGATATACAATCGGCTTTATGCTATATCGGTCATAGCCTTGTCGATAAAACCGTTCATACTTTTTGGTTAATGCTTGATGTTTGTTATCAAGTAGTGCTTTAAATGGCTCTTCTATATAAAACATTCGTTGCTGCTTTGTCTCGACTCTCTGGTGATAATGTTGATATTGATAATGCTGAACTGGCAAAATATATCCCATTACCATCTCTCCCTTTTACTTAGTATATCATTTACCCACCCAACCGCACAAAACATTCAGATAATTAAAGAATTAATTTCGATGTTAACATTGATCTTAACCTATCCTTTAACGATACCCGTTTGGCGATAACAATATTCCTGTTTATCAATTATTCTTCCATTTTTTTCTCTAATTCTTTTATTATATCTTCTACATTGGAAATCATCTTCAAAAATTCATTGTTCCATTTTTCCATATCCTGTTCTATATTCTTAGCCTTTTTCTCTGGGAACTGTAACCACTTCTCGTTTTTTCCTAGATGCTTTTCTATATCATGAAAATGCTTCATCCATTTAGGCTCTGGTATCCTCATTATTATCCTCCACTAAGCATGATCTGACTTTAGAATAAAAAAAGCAGCTATTTATTCAGCTGCTTTATCTGAAATTAAAACCAAGAGAAATTTCTTCTATTTCCCCGATCATCATCTTTACGCTCTCTTCTATCATCTTCATCACGATCATCATGTCGCTCTTCTCTTCTGTCATGTTCATATTCCTCAGAGCTTTCACTTTCTGCTGATTCCTCTATCTCACGATGTCCACGACCGAAGAATGGATCCCTTCGATGGCGAGATGGACGTGATGGTCTTTGTGGTCGTGATGGTTCTATATGGACATTATCTGCCTTGATCACAAGATCTTTCACATGAATGACTTGTTTTCTTTCAGACATTTGCTTTCCTCCCTCTATACGTATGGTCGTTATTAGTCTATGTTAACAACACTGTCAGGTATAGTCATTCGCCCGGAATTTACCCAGAAAATATATAAATGTCCTCATTACGATGAAATGGCAAATAACCCTAAATCGAAATCAATAATTAGTGTGAGTGCCCACACAATCCTAATGATCAGACATATTCTATTAAAGACAAATGAGTCAATTATAATCGAAAGGAGAAATAATTCATGGGTTGTGGAAAAGATTTTGATACAGGCAACTGTGTATGTGATATTTTAAAGGAAATCGTAGAGGCACAAAATGATGTCATTGAGAATTGCTGTGACACAAGCTGCGAACAGTCCATTAACGATCTCTTGGGAGATACAGATAACGGCAATGGTCTAGATACAGTACCTGTCATTTTATATTGTAAAGGTACTTGTAAACCATTTAAAGGATTCGGAGCTCATCCAAGCGATATTGGTGATATAGTTGGAAGTTTCTTCTTCCGCGTTAAGAAGGTAACCGATGATTGCTGTGCAGTAATAGAACTACTAAGAGACCCACGTGATGATGATCGTGATCCAAAAGATCCAGTAGATCAAGATACAAAGCCATTATGTACAACAGGCATCTGTATGACGGTTGACTTAAGCTGCTTCTGTCATGTAACTTGCCTACCAGCAATTAATGCAATACACTAAAGAATGAATCAAAAAACTGGGGAGTTTCCCCAGTTTTTTGATGTTTTGTTAAAATCCTAATAGCTTTATGTGCTTAATATCATCTAAAGAGATTTTTGTACTTGATGACCGATTACCTACACGAACATATACATCATTTCCTTCTGAACCTGTTATTACACCTCGATAATTTCTACCTTCCGTCCTAATTTCACACTTTAGTTTAGGTGCATAGCTAGGAGAATTCACAAAATAATTAACCTTCTCTTCGATAGACATATCCTTAAACCTTTGTTTATCACCATTACTATTCAAGGATTGTTCTGTCATGTCCTCCTCCGTCATTTCCATTTTGTCTTCAACTTCAGAATCTGTGTCATTCATGTATAAGTCGCTCTCATTTTGAGGTTCATTATCTTGTTCGGCAAATGCTCGGTGTCTTATCGACTTCTTTACAGTTTCCTGATGATCTGGTTTACTTTCTTTTTTCTCTTTTGGAGTAACATACATATGCTGCATGGGTACTTTTTTATCTACTTCCTTAGGCTGATGAATAAAGAGCAAAGGGTTTTTTGCATACTTCTTTCCCATTCCTCACCTCTCCTTTTATATCATTCCTCAACCCATTATATGAACCCATATCTAGAAATGTGTTGTTTAAATTTTCGTATAAGCTAATCTTAGCTTCAGGATTGTGTACCAAATGTAACCACATACTTATAGCTAAACACTGCTGTTGTCCAACTTAAAAAACACTTTTTTCACCTAGATACCTAACCACAGATGAAAAAAGTGTTTTCTATTCTGGAAAGCAATCTCTTTCTGCTTTTTCCATATGGCAGGAAAGCTGAAATCGATGTGCAAGCCAGCTCATGCAAGTATAACTGTTATAAATTCGTTCTTAACTACCTATTACATTTTTAACTGAAAGTGATGTCATGTTAAGAACCCCATAAATACAGTTGCCATTCCAAAATAAATGAGGATTGATATAATGTCATTGATAGTTGTAATAAATGGTCCTGAGGCTACTGCTGGATCAATATGCATACGTTCCATTAAGATTGGTACGAGTGCACCTGCAAGTGTAGCTACTAATAAAGTTGCTGCAATAGATATACCTACAAGTAATCCGAGATAAATACTGTCCTTCCATAAATAGATAACCAGCGTTATAACGAGACCACATACAATACCATTTATTAATCCTGTACAAGCCTCTCGCATAACGAGCTTCGCTTTTCCTTGCTTGCCATAATCACCATTTGCCAAGCCTCGGACAGCAACAGCCAGTGCCTGTGTCCCAGTATTTCCAGCCATACCTGCAATTAATGGAATAAATATCGCAAGCACTGCAACTTGATTTAATGTTTCTTCAAAACGACCAATTAAGCTAGCTGTAAACATACCTAAAAATAACAAGATAATAAGCCATGGTAATCGCTTCCGTGCTGAAACAAATGCATTATCATGGGGTTTATCCATGTCAGATACCCCTGCAAGCTTAGAATAATCCTCACTTGCTTCTTCTTCCATTACATCTAAAATATCATCGACGGTTATTATACCGAGTAAATGATCTTGAAAATCAACGACTGGTAATGCAAGAAAGTCATAATCTCGAATCATCTGTGCCACTTCTTCCTGATCTTTCCCTACAGATACTGCTACGATTTTTTCACTCATAATATCTTCTATCAATGTATTTTCATTCGCTACGATTAAGTCACGTAAAGACAGAACACCTACAAGGCGCTTATCCTTATCCAATACATATAAATAGTAGATCGTTTCCGCTTCAGGAGCATCCTCCTTTAACTGCTGCATTGTTTGCTGAGCAGTATACGTTTTGTACGTTGCTACAAACTCTGTAGTCATGATACTACCAGCAGTTTTTTCTTCATAATGTAGCAATTGTTTTATTTCTTCAGCGGCTTCTTTATCCATAATAGTTAAAAAGCTAGCAACCTGATCTTTTTCTAACTCATTCAGAATATCCACTGCATTATCAGCAGACATTTCTGCTAGCACCATGGATGCAAAGCGGGGATCCATTTCGGCCATTAAAACCTGTGTATCCTCTTCGTCCATACTCTCCATAATGTCACCAATTTCCTCTGGAGATAAATACGTATATATTTGCAGACGAATCGCCTTTTCCTGTTCCATAAAAAACATAGCCTGATCATAGGGATGCATGTCTAAAAACTCGCTACGAAATCCTTCTAAATTATCATCATCCAGTGCCTGTTGTAGTTTCTCCCAATGCTGTTCATACTGTACTTCGTATTCTTTATCAAATCGATTATTGGATTCCATACGATCACATCCTTTTTATTTCCTACACTTCATTTTACCCTGTCTGTTTACAATCAAACAAAAATCACATGAAGTCATGGTCCCTTATCATCATTTCTAACAATATTGAAGCAAGCTTCTGTTTGTAAATGAAATTCCGTATATATAATATGATACAATTCAAACTAAGGTAATGCGATTATTCCCGCAACATATCATATCCAAAATAACCGAACAAATCAAGGAGATTTTACAATGAAAATAGATGTAATTGGTGATGTGCATGGCTGCCTACATGAACTGGAGCATCTTTTTATCGAGCTAGGCTATTTCAAAACAAATGAAATTTATCTTCATCCACATCAACGAACTCCCATTTTTGTTGGAGATATTACCGATCGCGGTCCTAGGTCAATCGCTGTCATTCAACTCGTCTATAAGATGGCTATCGTTCATAAGAAAGCCTTATATGTACCTGGTAATCATTGTAATAAACTATACCGTTACTTTCTAGGTAATCAAGTTCAGCAACGACATGGCTTAGAAACAACTGTTGCTGAATATAAATCACTTACCAAGAAGCAACAAGAGGTTGTTCGTAAGCAATTTATGACGTTATACGAACAGGCTCCTCTCTACTTACAGCTACCAGAAGCAAACGCAATTATTGCTCATGCAGGAATTAAGGAATCCCTCATCGGAAGAACAGATAAAAAGGTAAAAACATTTGTATTATATGGTGATATCACGGGTGAAGTGCACGAAGATGGACGACCGATTCGAAAAGATTGGGCACAGTACTACGATGGTGATGAATGGATTGTATATGGACATACACCTGTTATAGAACCCAGATTAATGAAGAAAACGATTAATATCGATACTGGATGCGTATTTGGAAATAAGCTAACAGCCTTTCGACTTCCTGAGGAAAAAACGATAGCCGTTCCATCGGAACAGCCATTTGTAAAGGAAAAGTTCAGCTATTTTTCATAACAGCAGCCATGTCCACGGGAAGTTCAGAATAAAATTCCAACCATTCTTTTGTTACTGGATGCTTAAAAGAAAGCTCATTACAATGTAATGCTTGCCGGGAAATGGTGGTTGTAGCGCCTCCGTATAACGTATCTCCGAGAAGTGGATGACCATTTCCAGAGAAGTGTACACGAATTTGATGGGTACGTCCTGTTTCTAATTGAACAGAGACTAATGAATAGTGCGAAAACTCTTTCTCTACTATATAATGTGTTATTGCCGACTTTCCTTTCGTATTAATTTCTCGTTCAATAATTGATCCATCTTTTCTAGCGATCGGAGCACGAAAGGTACCATGCTTATTCTTTAGCTTCCCCTCCACCATTGCTCGATATTTCCGCGTTACTTCACCATGTTGTTGTGAATCAGCTAAAATCGAATGACTATATCGGTGCTTTGCTACGAGCATCAAACCAGATGTATCTCGGTCTAAACGTGTTACGATATGAACGGTAAAAGGTACATTCTGCTTCGCATAATGAGCTAATAAGCCATTTGCTACTGTCCCATTTGGATGATGAATGGAAGGGATAACTGCCATACCTGGTGTCTTGTTAATAACTACAATATCTTCATCCTCGTATACAATCGAGAGTTCAATCGCTTCTGGCTGCATAAGGCTACCTTTTTTTTCTTGGGGAAAGTGGACTGTCAGCCTGTCCCCCTCTTGTAATCGATAACGGACCGTTTGAGTAGTACCATTAACAAGTATACTTCCACCATCAAATTTAATGGATTTTACAATTCGTCTTGAAAATCCTTGTATGTCACGTAAGTAATCTCGAATGAGCATATCCTGATGTACGTTCTTTATTTTCCATTCCATGACTTCGCTTCTCTTTCTAATTAATGATTATCATCAGCTACGAAGGAATCCCTGACTCTATTCCAAAATGGAAATTGGCGGAACCTCGCAAATCTAATTCGTTCTTCTGCCACTCGGCACTGGATCGATTTTACATTCGTATAATTCGTTGTAAAATGATCGATAGCAATTAAAAAACTTCGATCTACTATCGGCTTTAGTAAACATGTGTGGTGTTTGGGTAGAATAAGTGGTGATCCAATAGTTCGGAATACACGATTATTGATGGATGCCATCTCCGTTAACTGGATTGCATCAAGCGAAGGATGAATTATCCCCCCCCCCAGTGCTTTATTATATGCCGTACTACCTGACGGAGTAGAGACACATAAGCCATCACCACGGAAGGTTTCAAAATGCTCCCCTTTAATTTCTACATCAAATACAACAGAGCCATCGGCAGTTTTTATCGTTGCTTCGTTTAATGCTAAAAACCGATCTTCACTCCCACCGGTCTTAGCACGAATGATCACTTCAAGGAGAGGATATTCAACAACCTGAAACGGCGTTTTAGCTATTTCAATAATTAATTTTTCCACTTCATCAGGTACCCAGTCTGCATAGAAGCCTAAATGTCCGGTATGAACACCGATAAAAGCAGTTGAACCTAAACGATGAACGTACGTATGGAAAGCTTCTAAAAAGGTCCCATCTCCACCTACTGAAATAACAAGGTCTGGCTCATTTGCATTATATTCTAATTCGAAATCTGTTAAATACTGTGTCATTGTACCTTTAATTTGTTCGGAGCGCGCATCTCCTTTTGACACAATTGCGAATTTCATTTCAACATCCCTCTTCCTTGATGTATGTAGTTTAAATTCATATGTAAATTTTACTATTCTAGTTTGACTTGAACAAGGAGTGTGTTTACTTACTTTCGATGAAACATTCGCTGTGCTTCTTGAACTTCATGCTTGATCATAGACATTTCCTCATCCAGTTTAAAAGCTGCCTCTGCCGCCTTTTGTAATCTCTCCTTAATTTCTGAAGGTATACTTCCCTTATATTTATAATTCAAAGAATGTTCATTTGTAGCCCAAAAGTTCATGGCCAATGTTCGAATTTGGATTTCTGCGAGTAACTTTTTCATTCCATCAATTGTTTCCACAGGGTATTCAATAATTAGATGATACGATCGATAACCACTCTCTTTTTTTGCAGATATGTAGTCCTTCTCTTCAATAATCGTTAAGTCTTTTCTTGCTCGAATCATTTCTACAACGGTATAGATATCATCTACAAATTGACAAACCACTCGTACACCAGCGATATCTTGAATTTCTCTTTCTATATGCTCTAATGGGATTTTTCTATTTTCCGCTTTTTCTAGGATGCTAGGGATTGGTTTTACCCTGCCAGTTATAAATTCAATTGGTGAATGTCTGGAATCATATTCAAATTGTTTACGAATCCCTTTTAATTTAACCTTTAATTCTTCAACAACCTGCGTATATGGAGCAAGTATTGTTTTCCAATTCACATGCAACACCACCTAATTGTTTATCACAAATATTAAGCCTCTATTATTGTATCACAGAATTGGTCAATGACTAATCTTTGCAAAATTGTAGCAAATTGGCGATAATCAATAATAGCTTATTTTTTCACGTGGAGGGTAACTATGGCACAAGAAATAGAGATTGAATTTAAAAATTTATTAACCCAACAAGAGTACCACCGCTTATTAAGTCAAATACCATTTCCTGCTTATAGTGACACACAGACCAACTACTATTTTGAAACAAAGGATCTTGCATTGCAACAGTTAGGATGTGCTCTACGCATTCGAGAAAAAAATGGTTTCTATCGTTTAACGCTTAAAGAACCACACGCGCAAGGGTTACTAGAAACACATGACTTTATAACAAAAGAAGAGGCAGAAGCATGTTTTAGAGGAAAGATGGTAGAAAAACCTGAAACATCTGCACAATTACATGAATTAGGAATTTCACTATCATCTCTTAGTTATTTTGGCAGTTTGAAAACAGAACGAAGAGAAGTACAGAAAGAGGACATTTTGCTAGTACTTGATTATAGCACGTATAATGGAACATCGGATTATGAGCTAGAACTAGAGGCAACATCTACTAAAAATGGACTAGCGAAATTTAATGAACTGCTGACTTCCTATCGAATTCCCAAAAGAGATACACCAAATAAAATCAAGCGTTTTTTCTCAACATTAAATACTATGTAGAATAGTGATTCATTCTAGACTAAAAAGAGTTATTTGCCATGTCCTTGAATAGAATAGAATACAAACAAAAAGCTCGTTTTTAGTTTTCTGCTATTATTAACCAATTATGGGTCCATTCACCTAGCCATTCTAATCAGATTATTTGCCCACTTCCCATTCCGTTGCTACAATAAATAGAAACAAATAAGGGGAAAATGAGAATGAAACAACCTGGAACCATTTTTGAAGCAATAGGTGGCTTTGCTTCTGTTGATCGGCTTGTGCAAGCTTTTTATGCACGTGTTGGAAAGCATCCAGATTTAATTCCAATCTTTCCAGAAGATTTAACAGAAACAATCCATAAACAAAAACTTTTCCTTACCCAATTTTTGGGTGGACCATCATTGTATGCTGAAGAGCGTGGTCACCCAATGTTACGTAGAAGACATCTACCTTTTGAGATTACGCCTACCCGCAGAGATGCTTGGCTTGATTGTATGGCACATGCACTAGAAGAAGCAGAAATAGCTGAACCCTATCGCACAGCTATATTTGAAAAATTAACCTTAACTGCAAACCACATGATGAACACGCCAGAATAGGAGAAAGGAGAATCGATGTGAGTTGGGATCATTCTGGAGTTACATCCTCCTATCAATCAAACACATCGGAGCAATATAGCTTTTTTGATTTTGTTCAGAAGCCAATTGAAATCTATGTTTTTGTTGATCCACTTTGTCCTGAGTGCTGGGCTTTAGAGCCATTTTTAAAAAAGCTGTCTATGGAATACGGCCGTTTTTTCACTATACGTCCAATTATTAGTGGACACCTAAATACATTGAATAAAGACCAATTTGACCGTCCTAGAAAAATAAAAGATATATGGGAAAAAACAGCGAAACGGACTGGTATGTGTTGTGATGGGGACCTATGGACTGAAAATCCGATCCCTTATCCGTGGATTGCATCCTTAGCCATCAAAGCTGCTGAATTACAAGGGAAAAAAGCAGGTCGTATTTTTCTTCGTAAAATTCAAGAGAGTGCATTTTTATATAAACAAGATATATCAGACGAAGAAGTGCTTTATGCATGTGCAAAAGCAGCAAATTTGGATACAGATGAATTCAGAAACGATTTGTACTCATCATCAGCTAAGAAGGCTTTTCAATGTGATTTAAAGTTAACGCAAGAAATGGAAGTTGATTTTATTCCAACGATTGTTTTCTTTAATCAAGTTACAGAGGAACAAGGGATTAAAATATCAGGTCTCTACCCTTATGAAATTTATGTTCGAATTCTTAGAGAGATTTTGCAGAAAGAGCCAATCCCTTCGGAAAAGCCGCCATTGGAAAGTTTTCTTTCCTTCTATAAAACAGTTGGAACAAAAGAGATTGCCGTGGTCTATGATTGGTCCATGGCCAAAGCGGAAAGAGAAATGAAGAAGTTACAGCTTAAGCAGAGAGTAGTTCGAGTCCCTGTGAAATATGGTGATTTTTGGAAATATGATGATTAATCAACAATCTTTTATAAGACTTTTTTAACCTAATGTCATTATTCATTATTATTTATATATAAAAAAAGGCTATACGGGGCAGCGTATAGCCTTTTTTCTCTTTGTAATAACAAAGGGGGATGGGAGAAAGTTTCATGATCAAACAAAGGGGTTTTGTTTGTATTTAACTTACAATATAAATATACCAAGTAACTTTACACCTTTCAAGTAGTATGTTCATGATTTCACAAAAATGTCACTTCTAAATGATCTCCTCACTACATACGATTTACAAGCGTAAAAAAATTACATAGAGGTGATAGGATGAAACAATTTATTCAGCCACTTCTCTTTTTATTATTAACAGCTGTCGCTTTCTTTTTAAATATTCTCGGTCTAATGCAAGTTATCCCGCTATATATTACTTTACCAATCTTATTCCTAGCAATTTATTTAACCATATATTCCTTCGCAAATAGACGCGTATATAGGGGAATGCGATAACCTTTATCTAACACACTTGTTAGTGAATCCGTACATTCAAGAAAAAATCCGTTATCTGACATTAGAAAAAATGCTTATGTTCGACTATGAGCAAAGTCCCCCTCCTTTCATCAACGTCTCCATAGGAAAGCAAAAGCATGAGCCTAGAACCCTAGCAACAGCTAAAGCTCCTACGTGAACGTTTTTACTTTACAAGAAGAAGGTGCCTGCAATTTTCATTATTTAAGAAAAACTGAGCAAAATTCGCTCAGTCCTTATCACTAAATGCTCAGATTTACGCTTTCTCTAGTAGCTATTATGGAATAATAGCTACTGCTTGCTTGACCACCACTCCGGCTGCCCACTTCCCTTTCCGTGGGGTTTGTCCTTCAGCTAACTTTTTTAGCAAAACCCGCTCAAAAAAGTGGATC
>NZ_JAWDHA010000079.1:0-19084 GCF_034190895.1 Virgibacillus sp. M23
AGGGGCATCTCACCTCTCTGTTTATGTTTGTGTGGTAACTAACATTATACAGGATTTGGGGAGGTGCTCTAATTTTTATGTCTTTAAAGTCTTGAGCCCCAAGGGCTCTATATTATGAAATTAACTCATTAGTAAGATTACAAAAAACTTCCCTAATTTCATAACCATCCCCCTAATTTCCATATTTATCTTTTTGCACATAAAATATTATAATATAAAAATGAAAATTTAGAGATATTTAAATGTTAAAATATTCCACATATTTTAACATTTAAATAGTCTGTTGGAACGCGAGAACAACCTATATATGAATCGTGTTTTTGGTAGTATGAGGAATTGATCCTTGTTTTTTTAAATTTTAAATGAAATATTCCATTTAAAATGTGCTATTGGTATGATGTAAGAAAATAATGAATAGGAGGAGTACAAATGAAAAAAATTGTACCCCATTTACGAATTAAGAATTGCAAGGATGAAATAGCATTTTATCAAAAAGTATTCGGTGGCGAGATCAGAAATACACAGATGTCAGATGGTATTGAGATGTTTCAGGGCCATGAAGGTAAGTATATTCATGCAGAATTGCATATAAATGAAGACTGTATTTTATATATGGCAGATGTATTTGATGAGGAGATTATTCAAGGTAGTGATGTCCTATTAGGTCCAGATCTAGAAAGTGAAGAGGAAATCACCAACATTTATGAAGCGTTAGCTAAAGATGGTGAGGTGAAAATGAAGTTACAAGATACCTTTTGGGGTGCAAAGCATGCAATGGTTACCGATAGAAACGGCATTTCATGGGAGTTAAATTATACGAAAAAAATTCAAAACGATGCTTGAGCGTAAGATATGGGAGGGTAAGCTAATGAAGCGAAAAGTAAGAACGATTCAACAGCCGCTATTACCAGAAGGTTTAAGTCAGATATCTTTATCGGATATTTCCAATGAAACACTAGTGGAAATCGGAAAGGTTACATATGTTGATGGTCCGATAGAAGCAGAGCATGTGCGGTTTGAGGAAGTTCATTTTAGAAATGTAAATCTAACGGGGTCAAAGCTGCCATTTTCTTCTTGGTCCAACAGTATCCTTGAAGATTGCGATCTGTCACATGTGGATTTTAGCAGGACCCGTTTTCATCGCGTATTATTCAAAAACTGTAAATTAGCTGGAACGGATTTTGATCAGACGGAACTTCGTGATGTTTATTGGCAAGAGTGTCAAGCTCCATATGCCTTATTTAATCAAACGGATATGCGTGATGTTTGTTTTACGAATTGTTTATTAAAGGGTGCGAATTTTTTAGATTCGAAATGGGACTATGTTCAATTCGGACATTCAACGATTGATGATGTCCAATTTACAGGTACGTCCTTAAAGAATGTTGATTTAAGCGATTGTCAATTTACAACGATTCATACGAATGCCGAAGAAATAAAGGGAGCAATCATTTCAGCTGAGCAAGCCGTTTCTTTTATCGAATTGTTTGGTGTGAAGGTAAAAGATTAGGGTACTGCATGAAGGAGAAGGTAAAGATGATACAGGTATTCGGTAAGGTCGTTGATTCTGAAACACGATGTATCCACTATCATTCCGAAAGAGATGTTATCGCCATTAAATGTAAAATGTGTAACGTATTATCCATGTTATTACTGTCACGAGGAAGCAGAAAAGCATACGTTTACTAGATGGAAGGAAGAGGAATTTTCTAATAAAGCCATCCTTTGTGGAGTGTGCAAAACGGAATTAACGATTAATCAGTATTTGCAAATGAGTAAATGTATGCACTGTGGATCTGTGTTTAACGAGGGATGTAGGCTACATCATCATTTGTACTTTGATTAAAGATAAAGAGAAATGTCTCCTAAAAATGTTAGATGAAGCAACTGGAATATGCGAAACTTCTGTGGTAATCGTAACGGTTGTGATGACCTCGTCATTATATCTCTACTCACGAGGAGGTTAAACTATTGCGCGGATATTCCAGTTGTGTGAAAAGAGAGCTAAGTTTTGGGATGTAGTATTTGTGTTCTTTTTTAGAAAAACACCCCGCTGTAAAGCTATAACGTGCTATGAAAAGTAAAAATGCTATAAAAATAACTACTGAAAAATATCTGATTTCTCTCTAGTTAAGGGACTCCTCGTCTAAAATTGTCCTTTATACCAGCTAAAATACCCCAACTTAATAGAAATCATAATAATAATGAAAAAAAGGAGAAGCATACCCACCAAAAAAGTCCAATCCTGCCATTTAACCGTAAATGTTCTATAAAAGGTGCGTTGCCTCTCGCCGCTGAATCCTTTAGACTCCATAGCTACTGCTGTTCGTTCTGCTTTGCGAATTGCTCCGGCAAGTAAAGGGATTGCATAGCGTTTATATTGTTGTATGGATTCTTTTATTCCGTTAGCTCTTCGTACCCCTCTTATTTGATGTGCGGCACGGATTTGGTTAAGCTCATCTTTCATTAAAGGTAAAAAGCGATACCCAGCTAATACCCCATAAGCTAATTTTGGAGATAGCTTGCATTGCTGCATGAGACTTAGAATGAAATGCACCATATTTGTCGTGAAGATAAACATAAATGATAAGGATGCGAAGGCAAGCATCCGCAATGTTAATGCTAACGCTACCGTAACATCTTCCTTTGGTATATCCCAAAATAGAATCTCCATGGTATCATGTGGTCGATTTGGTTCATCAGCAAAGGCAAGCGTTGTCCAAAGCATACCAACGGATAATAGGATGATAATTAAGAAATAAAGCATGTATCGTTTCCAAGCAATTTTTCCACATACGAAAGTAAGGAGGATGGTGAATAAGCAATAAACTAGTGGTGTAAATGGATCAAACACAAAGGTCAATAGACACACTAATAGAATAACGGTAAAAGCTTTAATGCTTGGATTAAGTTGATTTAATAGCGAAGTCATGCTGATTCACCTCCAAATGTTGTTGCAGTTGAATTCGGGTTGGGTAGTCTAAGTGCCATCTTTGTAAGTCCGAATCCTTCCATAATTGGTCTGGTGATTGATCTCTTATAATTTCTCCGTTTTCTAAAACAAGGACACGGTCCGCATATTTGTCGACGATATCCATGTCATGTGTAACCATGATAATGGATGTGCCTTTGGCATGCCGTTCTTTTAACATTTGCATAAGCTTTAAGGTAGAAGCGGCATCCTGCCCGAAGGTAGGCTCATCTAGAAAGAGTATTTTTTGTTCATCGACAATCATTGTGGCTACACTGAGTCTCCTTTTTTGTCCCTGACTTAGCGAATAAGGATGGCGATGCTCGAATCCTTGTAATTGGCAATTGACTAGGGTGTAATGTACTTTCTCTTCTATATATGATTCTGAATATGGATGCAGACGTAAGCTGTAGGCAATTTCATCAAATACAGTGTCTGTAATAAATTGGTGCTCCGGATTTTGAAACACGTATCCAATCTCTTTTCGCAATAATTTTTCCTTCCAATTACGGATAGGATGCTGACGTAGGAGAATGTCTCCGTGTGTAGGAGCTTCAATACCACTAAGTACTTTTGTTAACGATGTTTTGCCGCTTCCATTAGCTCCAATGATTGCTACAAATGAGCTCTCATACAGATCGAAATCAATTTGATGAAGTACCCTTTTTTGTTTTTTATTTTGAGTAACACGCGAAGCAGATAGTATAATGTCTGCTTGGTGAGCTGCTGGTATTGTCTTTTCTAAAAAGCTATTGTCCATATATGTAACTAATGATGGGGTATCCTTGATTGTTAACGGTGGACTGATATAAGCAGCTTTGTTTTGTTCGGCTGCTGTAAGTACAAGTTTTGTTATTTTTGGCAGGCAAATCCCCTCTTCTAGCACGCTTTCTTTATTATCCGAAATGATCCGTGCTAGTGGGCCATCATACATACATTTTCCGTCCTTAGATAATATGAAAGAACGGTCGATAAAAGATACCCAGCCTTCCAATTGATGTTCGATAACGATTATTCCCATTGATTTTTTCTGTTTAATGGTTTGAATAGTCTTGATAAATTCTTTAGTCGCTTGTGGATCTAAATTGGCAGTCGGTTCATCCAAGATAAGTATCTCTGGTTCTAGTGCTAGCACACAGGCTAATGCTAATTTTTGTTTTTGTCCTCCAGAAAGGGATGAAATGATAGAGTGCTTGTCATCCATTAAGTCAACCATTTGTAATACTTCGTCTATTTTTCTAGCTATTTCAAGCGGCGGTGTACAAATATTCTCTAGGCCAAAGGCAATTTCATCTTCTACCGTTAACATACAAAATTGGCTTTCTGGATCTTGGAATACGACGCCAACTTGTTTGCTAATTGTACCGGGATGTGCATCGTGTATAGATTGACCGAATATGGTAACATCACCTGTCATTTTACCGTCTAATTCGCGCGGGTATATACCATTTAAACAGTGTGTTAACGTACTTTTTCCGCTACCACTTGGTCCAAGTAGTAGCATGGTTTCCCCTCTGTCTAACTGAAAGCTCAGATTAGAGATGATTGGTTTATCATTATCTTCATGAAACCAGAGTGAAAGATTAGATACGTTGATCATGATGCGGAACGTTCCTTTCTGATTTGTTTACCAAGCGCAAAACTAGATAGTACGCCTGTTTTCGCGAGTGAATCACTAATTGCTTTTCCAAGCAAACCTGAAATGATTGCCCCACTAATCATTCTTATACATAACATACCTAATATGTATGGAGTACTTAAGGCAGCATAGCCTGATCTAAAATATCCCCAAACAAAACTAAATATAGCTGCTCCAACACCGGCTAACATTAGCACCCAAAGTGAATAGCGTTTCCATTTTGTTAGCGCAAAGGCAGCTTCTGCGCCAAGACCCTGTATAATACCCGTAATAATAATGATTGGTCCCATAGCATTACCGAGGAGCATTTCTACCGTTGCAGCAATTGTTTCTGACAAAAATGCAGCTCCGGGTTTACGAATGATATAAGCCGCAATAATGGATACAATAAACCAAATACCAAATATAAAGTCATATCCTATGGGTCCCATGAACGACACGAGAATTTTTCCAATAGGTAAAAATGCTAAATAAACGATACCGAAGACTACGGAAAGAACAGACATAACAATTATTTCCTTTAGCTTCCAATTATTCAAAGTATCTCCCCCTTTTTAGATGGGCTATTTGCAGATATGGTGGTTGTCATAACTAGATGTGATGAATAACTACTTTCTAAATTTGTAAAAACACGTTCAAGTCCATCGAATATAAGTTTTCCATCCCCGTCTAGCCTTGTAGCATAGTGGATAGAGCTAACCTTAACCCCATGGAGCTTCATTTCCTCAATTTGGTTATAAATGATGTTCATATAATTTCCTCCACCCAACGGATAAAGGGAAAATTTGCCGGCAACTTCTTGCTGAAGGTCATTTGTATTTAAATTTAATCGATGGTCGTCCGTTGATAGATATACATCCCCATCGGAGTCTCCCGGACAGCCGATGGAGTAGGTGGCACTAAACACGACATGGTGTCCTGTGCTAGCCGCATGCAAAAAAAGTGCCTTGGTTACATCAAAAACATGTGTGATCTTGCCACGTACACAGGTTTCTACATCTGTTGTTTTAATCCAAACCTTAGATGTATCTACGTTTTTCAGTGAAGTTGTAATTACATCTACAAATTGATCTGTCATTGGATAGATGGCAAAAGAGCAACCAGCAATCCGACTATTAATACAGTTCAATGCTTGTTCGTTCATATCATTTTCCTCCTAATAAATAGTCATGTCAGTGAAGTTATACATAAATAAAAAAGACTGCATTCTTTGGGAATGCAGTCTTCAAAAATATATGTAGGCTATGCCTATAAAACGATATATGAACGACTGCACTTCCCCACGCTAGTATTATCTAGATCGGGTTATAAGGGTCAGAGTAGTCTCTTCTCAGCCATGTACATAGCTCCCCTAGTGCAATTTAAAATAGATATGCAGTTTTTATGTATTTATATATACTACTAATAGAATAGTTCAATTAGTGCTTTTTGTAAATACGATAAGTGATATACTGTGAAATAAAGCAACTTATAGAACTGCTAGACTTTTTGACTTGATACCTCACATTGCAATGAAGTACATGAACAATGTAATCAAAAGAGTAATAAGCTAAAATGTTGGGTGTATAAGAGAATAGTGAGCAGTTATCATTCTCTAGAATTATACTTATTCTGTATCCGATGTACCTCGTCCATTAACTCGTTGCCAATAATCGTAGTCATCTGATCGTATACAGCTTTCCATGCATTCTTCCATTGCTCTCTTTCTCTTGTTGTAAGAAAGTGAATAGTAACAACATCTTTTTTTCTTAATTCACGTGTATAATGATCATTCATCTCAATCGCGTGACGTTTCCCCCAATCCGTTGCTTCACTTAAGGCAGCTTGAATGGCTGATTGATTATATTCAGATAATGATTCCCAAAAAGGCTTATTAATAAAAACACCGTATCCGAGATAACCGTGATTGCTCATAGTTACAAACGGTTGATGCTCATAGAATTTTTTAGAGTAAATATTAGAAATCGTATTTTCCTGTCCATCAATAAAATGTACTTCCAAGTTTTGATAAGTTTTATTAAATGGTAAGCTACTTGTGCTAGCATGTACTTGATTAAATTGTTCCTTAATAACAGGACTAGGCATAATACGGAAATGGAGTCGGTTTACATCATCTGGTAGTTTGATAACGTGTACTTGATTCGTAAGCTGTTTATAACCGTTATACCAAAAAGTCAAGCCCTTCACGTTTGTATTATGAAGGTTTGCAAGCAATGTTTTCCCTATTTTACCCTCATATGCTTCCGTTACTGCCTCGTGTGTAGGGAATGCATAGGGGAGATCAAGGATACCCCATTTGGGAAATAGCTCACTTACCTTAGCTGTTGCCGGGGCAATCATTTCAACATTCCCATTTTGGATGGCTTCCCACTCATTGGTGTCATTATATAGAGACCCATTTGCATAAATGTGGACTTTGATTCTTCCATTTGTTTTTGCTTCTACAAGTTGAGCAAACTTCCGGGCTGTTTGTCCCTTTGGTGTGTCAGTCGCAACAACATGACTAAACCGAATGATGATTTGTTCACGTAATCCCTCTTGTTCATCATCATAATCATCTGTTCCACGAATTGTCTCGAAGTCAATTCCAATTACGACAGCGGAAACAAGTCCTGTTATAATAAATGTTAGAATTATAAAAAAGTTTCGCAAATAATTACCTCCATGAACTAAATAGAGAAAGTTCAGTGTGTGGTCATTCATCCCGCATATAACCGCAGTAAGCTCCCGCTTCAAGTAATAAAGAGAAACCAATATGGGCGATGGATCGACTGCCGGTAAATGTCCGATTGGTTCGGGCCTCCATGGAAGTAGGTCACAAAGGCGTTGCCACAGGAAGTGGCGAATGAAGCCTTTGTACGTATTTGTTTTAGTAAAAACGGACGGAAGTTTTACTTTATCCCGCATATAACTGGCAGTAAGATACCCACTTCAAGCAATAAAGAGAAACCAAAATGGGAAGTGTGGAACAACTGCCAGTAAATGTCCGATTGGTTCACCTAACCATCCGTGGGGATAAACAAAACCCCCCCACGGATGGAAGTTTCACTTTATTTTATCATAATATTCTATCAATCATTAAACTTAAGGAGAAGTGGGGAATGGTAAGTCTTCGTAAAATGCCAATTAGACTAAAGATTATGATTCTATCTTTTGGGATTGTTCTATTTACGCTCTTAATTGGTGGCATTATGCTTATCGGCAATCTTTTTCAAGGAAAAGAAGAAGGGCTTGGTGAGCGTGGACTTATGACAGGGAGGATCGTGGCGAACTTACCAGAAATAAAGGATTCAATTGTAAAAGCACGAGGCTGGAAAACAATCAATCCAATTGTTGAGCGAATACGTACGATTAATCAAGTTGATTACATTGTTGTTTTAAATATGAACCGTATCAGATTCTCCCATCCAATCGAAAAACAGCTCGGAACGGTATCGTCAGGGAAGGATGAAGGGGCTGCTTTTGCTGAGCATAGTTATGTTTCAAAAGCGAAGGGGGAACAAGGAACTGCTATCCGTTCTTTTGTTCCAATTGTTAATGATAGTTTTGAACAAATAGGAGTAGTGCTTGTCGGAAATATGCTCCCATCATTTTGGAACATACTTTTATCTATACGAGTAGAAATAATGATTATTGCTTTACTGACAATAGCCTTTGGAATCATTGGTTCTTATTTATTGGCAAGACATGTTAAAGAACAGACGTTTTGGATGGAGCCATATGAGATAGCGAGGGTGCTAAAAGAGAGAACAACAGTTTTTCAAGCAATGCATGAAGGCGTTATTGCTGTAGATCGTGATGAGCGGTTAGTTGTTTTTAATGAAAAGGCAAAAGAGATTTTACATATTGAAATGGATGTTAATGATGCTCTCATGAGTACGGTCTTGAAAGACAAAGTAATGGTACAGCAATTAAGAGGGCAGACGGCAGCTTATAATGAAACATTGAGAGTTCATGAGAAGCTAATTATGTTAAATCGGATTCCAATAGAAATAGAAAACGAACGGATAGGCTGTGTGGTGGTTTTTCAAGATCGGACAGAAGTTACAAAGATGGCAGAGGAGTTAACAGGTGTAAAAGCTTTTGTCGATGCATTACGTGTTCAAAATCATGAACATATGAATAAGCTTCATACAATTGCAGGATTAATTCAGTTAGAAGAAAATGAGCGAGCGTTGGAATATGTTTTCCAAACGACACAGAAGCAGGCGTCCTTAACAAGGTTCATGATGCAACGAATTAAAAGTTATAGTATTGCAGGTTTGCTTATTAGCAAGATACGTAGAGGTGAAGAGCTAGGAATTGATGTTAGAGTGGATGGTCAAACGTCAATAAAAGCATTTCCAACTGTGTTTAACAATCATGATATGGTGCTCATACTAGGGAATTTAATTGAAAACGCAATTGACGCATGTGCTATATCAGAGATAAAGCAAAAAAGGATTAATATCACAATTTATCAAAATGAAACGGATTGTATGATAAAAATCATTGATAATGGAATTGGTATCGTTGATACGGATCGAATTTTTGAAAAGGGCTATACGACCAAAGGGAAATCCGGATCAGGAATTGGCCTATATTTAATACAGCAAATGATATCCAAGGCAGAAGGGACTATATCAGTTGATTCAGTATTACATCAGGGGACACAAATTATTATAACGATTCCAATGATGTTGAGAAAGGAAGGGTTCCGTGATAAGAGATTCAGAAGTGAAAGTATTGCTGATTGAGGACGACCCTATGGTACAAGAAGTCAATAAAAGAATGGTAGAAAGGGTAGAGGGCTTTCACGTTATTGCAATAGCCGAAAACGGGAAGCAAGGCTTGGAATTATGTCAATACAACAATCCCGATCTCGTTCTGCTGGATATCTATATGCCTGAACAAGATGGTATCGCAGCACTTAAAGCGTTAAGGGAGTTAGAGTTGGATTTGGAGGTGATTATCATTTCCGCAGCTAATGAAATGAATATGGTTCGTAATATGCTACATCACGGAGCTCTCGATTATATTATTAAACCATTCAAATTTGATCGTCTTGTTCTGGCACTGACTAAGTATAATCGTTATCGTCGCCAATTTAATGCAAGTGAAAAGGTAGATCAGCAAACGATTGATGTCTTAATGATGCAGAATGAACAGAATAGTAGACAAGGACATTTGCTGCCTAAAGGCTTAAATAAACAAACATTGAATCAAGTAATTGAATTTTTAGGCTCCCAGAATGAGCCTGCTTCAGCAGATAAAGCAGCTGAAAGTATAGGTATTGCACGGGTTACCGCAAGGAGATATTTGGATTACTTAGAGAAGATGGATCGCGTAGAGATTATCCTCCAGTATGGTGTGGTTGGTAGACCAGTTAATCGATACAAGCTTATTTAATGGCTATCTAAAAGACCAATATGAACAAAATGTACAATATGTTCATATTATTCTTAAAATAAAATGAAAGCGTTATCATGTAGAAAAGGATTTTAAAGGAGGGTACTTGTTTTGAAAAAATACCTTGTGTTGATATGTATGTTTTCAATTATTATCGCTTTATCAGCTTGTGGAGAGGAAGAAGCAGCCGAACATTCGGAGGAAGTTAGTGGTGATGGTCAACCAATTGTTTTTGGGACTGGCGGTACTTCGGGAACGTACTACCCCATTGGCGGAGCATTAAAGCCTATTTTTGAAGAAAGTGATTATATTAATAATGTCACTGTCGAGTCTACTGGTGCTTCCGTAGCGAATATTCAGAATATGCAGGATGGGTTAAATCAGATGAGTATTATTATGAGTGATGTAGGTTACGATGCGCTTCAAGGAAAGGGACAGTTTGAAGGTAATCAAGTGGATGTGCAAGCAATGGCTGGTATGTATCAAAATGTTGTTCAAGTTGTCGCAACAGCGGACAGTGGAATCGAAGCAATCGAAGATTTGGAAGGAAAACGTGTTGGTGTTGGTAAAGTTGGTTCAGGAGTCGAGCAAAGCGCTAAAAAGGTATTAGAGGTACTTGGATTATCATACGATGATCTTTCCAAAGTAACGCATACTGGTTATGCGGATAGTGTACAGGAAATGAAAAACGGAAATTTAGATGCAGCATTCTTCACCTCTGGAGTACCGAATAGTAATATAACTGATTTAATGCAGCAAAACGAAGTAGTATTTGTAGAAATTAACGGTGAAATTGCAAAAAAACTAATGGAGGCGTATCCATTCTATAAAGAATTTACGATTCCAGCTAGAGATGAGGTGATGTATAACCTAGATCGAAAGGTAAATACGGTCGGTATTCAAAACATAATTACTGTTTCTCCAGAGCTTAGCGAAGATCTCGTATATGATTTGACGAAACGATATTACGATTATTTAGGAAGCGAAGAGGTATCTATAAGTGCATTAAAACAACTCGATCGGGATGACTTGGCCGAAGGTTTGGTAGTCCCAATCCATTCAGGTGCTAAAAAGTTTTATGAAGAACAGGGGATTTTAAAATAAGATGCTTCAATAAAAGGATGTCGCGACTTAAATGGATAGTGATAACGATTATAATGGTTGGGCTAGGTGTGTTACTCGTACCAGTAAATGCAATACTTGTATCACAAGGAACAACCATCACCTATGCTTTTCTTCAAACTGATGATGTTTTTTCTTTGCAGTGGATTCATTCTGTTGAAAAGGAAGCCTGGGTGGAAAACTTCATAGTTGATGATCAAATTATTTCATTAGATTCCACCAAATTTAAAACATTTGGTGCTGGAGTTCCTACATGGTCAGAGCATTCAACCGAAGTTCAAGATGGTTGGGTATATATGCAGATAGATAGAGTGATTGGTGCCGAGCTAGTGCTAAGGTCTTCGCTAATGAATGATTACCAGTTGATCTATCAAAAGAAAAGATACCCTTTGGAAGCAAGTAATATGGCTTATATAATAGAGGCTAAACAAGCGCCTCTCTTCTTCATTCTACGGACAACAGTAAAAGAAATGGTGGGATGATATATGAATGAAAAAGCAAATTTGGAGGGGTTTGATCGGGAAAGCAATGTACGTACACAATACCCATTAGTTATAGGCATCCTAATTACCGTGTTAGCAGCTGGATTAGGTTTGTTTCATCTTTATACGTCATATGCTGGTTCACTTGTAGATATCAAACAACGTAGTCTTCATTTATACACATTAATGGTGTTAGGTTTTTTATTATATCCTATAATGAAAAAAAGAAAGCACAACGGTATCCCCGTCTATGATTATCTGTTTGCGGGGATATCCCTCCTACTTGGTATTTATATGCTTGCATCTGCTAACCGAATTATTGAATCTGGTGGTCGAATTAACGATATAGATGTTTATGTCGGTATTGCTGTCCTTATTATATTATTTGAGATTACAAGAAGGGTGACGGGGTGGGGACTAACGTTACTCGCATTTGGATTTCTTGCTTATGGGTTTTACGTAAAGTTATCCATATATCCTGAGCTAACAGGTCCCATTATATTAAGTGTTTCGGAAGGAATTCTATCTCATTTAATCTACATCACAGAGGGAATCCTAGGGACAGCAATCGGAGTATCTGCTAGTTATATTATTTTATTTATTCTGTTTGGTGCATTTTTAAGTAAATCGGGAATGGGGCAGATGTTTAATGATCTGGCAATGGCGGTAGCTGGTCATACGAAGGGTGGACCAGCTAAGGTGGCTGTTCTGGCAAGCGGCTTTTTAGGTTCAATTAATGGTTCCGCTATCGCAAATGTAGTGACAACGGGTGCTTTTACGATTCCGTTAATGAAAAAAGTAGGATATCAGAAGAATTTTGCAGGGGCTGTCGAGTCTTCTGCTAGTGTTGGTGGGCAAATATTACCTCCAATAATGGGAGCAGCAGCCTTTATCATGGCTGAGAATCTAGGTATACCATATACAACAGTGATCTTAGCTGGAATTATTCCTGCATTATTATTTTATATTGGTATTTTACTCCAGGTCCATATTAGGGCTTCTAAGCTTGGTTTACGTGGATTAAATAAGAATGAGTTGCCAACTGTGAAGGAGGTATTAATCCAACGTGGTCATCTCCTGATTCCAATGGCTATCCTATTGTATTTGCTATTTACAGGGAAGACGCCATTCTACGCAGCGTTTTGGTCGATTGTATCAACGATTATTATTACAGGTACTGGAAGAATGTTACTTATCGGAATGGCAGTTTCTTTATTTCTTATATTTGAATCTCAGATAAGAGCACTCCTATCAGGGATAAGTATGCCGATGTTACGTGATAACTGGTTAGAGCTTGGGCTAATTGTCCTGATACCTTTAGTCATTAATCTTATACGTAAAAAGGCAAAGGTGAAAGCAGAGGAAATAGATGTTCGGGATTTTTTTGGGGCATTGGAAAAAGGTGTTCGTACAACCATTCCTGTGGCAGTTGCTTGTGGTGCGGTTGGCATTATTGTAGGTATAGCTTCTTTAACCGGTGTAGCGCTTGAGATTGCAAGCTCCATCGTAAGTGTCGGTGAAATGATTCAGAGTCCCCTTGTTCAGCTTTTAATCACATTAGCGTTAACGATGGTCGCGTCGATTATTTTAGGGATGGGATTACCAAGCATTCCAACCTATATTATTACAAGTACAATGGCAGCCCCAATATTACTACAATTACCATATTTTAGAGAATTAGCTGGAACAGATGAAACAGCTATTTTTGTTGCACATATGTTTGTGTTTTATTTTGGAATTTTTGCTAATATCACTCCGCCAGTTGCGTTAGCTGCCTTTGCAGGTTCAGGTATTAGCGGTGGTGATCCGATGCGTACAGGCATGCAAGCAATGAAACTAGCAATTGCTGGATTTATTGTACCATTTATGTTCGTCTTTTCTCGTGAAATGTTGATGATCGATGCTACGATTGGGAATCTACTACTTATTACGGTGACTTCACTAACAGGGGTTTTTCTTTTATCCGTAGCAGCTGAAGGCTTTTTGAAGGATGCACTTCCCTGGTATATCCGATTGATAGCAACCTTAGGAGCATTGCTGCTCATCTATCCTGGTATTTGGACAGATATGGCAGGCATATTAGCTCTTATTTTAGTTCTATCCTCCAACTGGCGAAAAATAATAGAAAGAGAGAGAGAAAATCAGGTCGGTTAATAGAAATAAATGATAAAAAAGATGTTAATTATCCATGCAAAAGCATCGATATCAACATCTTTTTTAATAGTCTAGGAAATTATAAAATTAGCCGTGGATAAATAGGGGTGTGTTGAGACGCGTCCAGCTCCAGCATCCAGAAACGAGGCGACTCACGAATCGTATTACGATAAGTCATCATCGGCACATTAGTTGACTCGCTCCAGTCGCTACGTATCTAGTCGGGTGCTTATGCTTTTGTTATCCCACAAACAACTGGCAGTAATACCACCACTTATTGAAGTTTCATTTTATATTTACTCATGCTCACCATTTCGGTAAGCTTCATTTAAGCTTTTGTAATCCTATGATATAATAGATATTAGACTGATAAAGGAGGTGAATATAAGTGATGATAGAATTATTAAATGAAGTAGTTAATGATGTGTCGCCATTCTATCTATATATTAGTATATTACTTACGATTTTATCTACCTATCAATTCTTAACAATAGATGCGCGAAATATTATAGAAAATAATAATATTTTGACAAGGGAATATCATAATCTACGTGTACGGTTATTGCCAATGCAAGAATTATTTGGCGAATGTAGAGAGGTTATTGAATGGTTAATTAAAAAGACAAATCGAATAGCATCGCCTGATGATGATACAGACAACGAATCCTTCTCGTTCCAAGCAAATGAATTATCAAAACGAGGAGGACAACAATGGATCGTCAATTTATATTCACATTCCTTAAGAAATATAGTGTAATTAGTATTATTCTTGTAATCTTTTTAACGGGTTGCCAAGGTGATACTAGCGCTGCAGGTTTTTTTAGTTTTGAAAATCCCTTTTCGCAGCTTATCAAATATATTGCCATACTGTTTGGTGGCGACTATGGATTATCAATCATCGTTCTAACGTTGCTTATTCGTTTGCTTTTAATGCCATTATCTTTAAAACAAACGAAAAGTGCTGCAAAGACGAAAGAAAAGATGAGCGAAATGAAGCCTGACATGGATGCTATTACGGATAAGTATAAGGACAAAAAAGATGCAGAGTCGAAAGCAGAGATGCAAAAGGAAATGATGCAACTCTACCAGAAGCATCAATTTAACCCTTTAAGCTCATTGGGGTGTTTGCCGATGCTTATTCAATTTCCGATTATCATAGCGGTTTACTATGCGATTAGGAATTCGCCAGAAATTGCCGCACATTCATTTCTCTGGTTCGATTTAGGACAGGTTGATTTGATTCTACCATTTGTCGCAGCGGCTATTTACTTTATTCAATCGAGAGTATCGTTAATGGGGATGGACGAAAAACAGAGGAAGCAGATGGCGGTTATGTCGCTCTTATCGCCTGTTATGATAGGGTTTATTTCCTTTAATGCACCTGCTGCATTACCATTATATTGGACGGTTAGTGGACTGTTTTTAGTTCTTCAAACATTATTAGCAAAAAGATTGTACTATCCGAAAATCCAACATTAAATAGCGTTGACATCCGAATGTATCCTATTTATAATTACTCGAGTGGAATGGATAGTAGAAAACATTCCGTGCGGGAGAGGTTCTTAGCTTTAACCCTCTATAAAAAACTAAGGACAAATGATGTGATAAAAAGTCATGTGCCTTAGGCCATGGCTTTTTGTTTGTCTAGAGAATTACAAAATTAGCCGATGGATAAATATGGGCGTGTTGAGCTCCAGCACCCAGTAACGAGGCTACTTCACGAATTGCCCTACGACAAGTCACCATCGGCTCGCAAAGCACACCGTGATTCCTTTATATCCGTTGACTCGCTCCGGTCGCTAGGTTTCAAATCGGCGCTTGCACTTGTTCGTTTTGGTGAATTATATTAAATGCTTTGTTTCTAAATGGAGTATTAAGTAGGTACGCACTTGTTTTAACGAAAGAATATTTAAAAGGAGGCTTCGCGATGGCTAGTAGAAGTAATGATGAGTTAACTGGTGTAACACAGCTAGGAAGTCAAGGAACGATGTATGCTTTTGACTACACACCGGACGTACTGGAGGTTTTTGATAACAAGCACCCGGGTCGTGATTATTTTGTTAAATTTAATTGCCCTGAGTTTACCACGCTTTGTCCTAAAACAAATCAGCCTGACTTTGGGACGGTGTATATTAGCTATATACCAGATAAAAAAATGGTTGAGAGTAAGTCACTAAAGCTTTATTTGTTCAGTTTTCGTAATCATGGTGACTTCCATGAAGATAGTATAAATATTATTATGAATGACTTGATTGATTTAATGGCACCCCGTTATATTGAGGTCTGGGGAAAGTTTACACCGCGTGGAGGGATCTCCATAGATCCCTACTGTAATTATGGTAAAGCGGGTACTAAATTTGAGAAGATGGCAGATCAAAGACTAATGAATCATGATCTATACCCAGAAAATATAGATAATCGTTAAAAAGTAGAGGGTTAGGTTTAGGTCTCTTCCTTTATAATCTCGTTTGCAGCACAGACTACAGATTTACAACGTAGTGAAGATTAGGACGTGCTGGCATATTAATGGACAAGGAAGAGGAGTTTTATGTTTATCTATCTTAATGCGTTATTTGTTGGGCTTTTATTACTATCAAATATATTAGCTGTTAAACTGTTTCAAATAGGAGAATTTATTTTGCCTGGGGCTGCGATTGTATATGTCGTGACCTATTTGCTTACAGATGTGATTGGAGAAGTATATGGAAAGAATACAGCTAGAAAAACGGTTCAGGCAGGATTTATAACCCAGTTGTTTGCGGTGTTTTTCATATTTATTGTTGTTCATTTACCGGCTGCACCAGCATTTGGTCTACAATCAGAATTCGAACAAATACTAGGTGGTAGCTTTCGTGTTATTGCAGCTAGCTTGCTCTCTTATATAGCAAGTCAACACCTTGATGTAAGTATTTTTCATCGTCTTCGTGCAAGCCATGGTGAGAAGAAGCTATGGATACGAAATAATGTCTCAACGATGACAAGTCAACTTATTGACACAAGTCTGTTTATAACCATCGCATTCTGGGGAATCGTGCCGCTACGAGTTCTATTGGGTATGATAGTCACCCAATATATATTTAAACTAATCATTGCAATAATAGATACGCCGTTTGCTTATTTGTTGGTTAAATGGGCGAGGAAGCTTGAGGCAAAGTAATAAAGTAACTTTTAATTGTTTATAGGATTTTATTTATTGTAAAGATAATCAAAGATTTATAAACTGTCAATTCCATTGACTTTGCTGAAGAATGAAAGCAAAACAGTAGATTAAAACCAGTTATATTGATAGGATCTCCTACTTCAGGTTCCTATCTTTATGGCCGGTTTTAATTTTCATGAATATATGAAAGGAAGGGTTGCGTATGCATCATTAAGTAGGCAACTTTATAAAAAAGAGATTCGTATAAGGTAATAATTCTGAATAATTAGTTAATATAATGGTGATGTAATTACAAATTGAGGAGGGGAAATGGATGGATGAATCGGATAAGCTATTAAAGATTCTTGGTAATAAAGATGTGCTTGCACTTGCTTTTGGAGCAATGATTGGCTGGGGATGGGTCGTTACGTCTGGATTATGGATTACAGAAGCTGGCTCCATGGGAGCGATGCTAGCCTTTGCTATTGGAGGGCTACTTGTTGTCTTAGTTGGATTAACTTATGCCGAATTGTCCTCAGCGCTGCCATTGGTTGGAGGAGAGCATGTATATACGTATAAGGCAATGGGCAGAGTAGCATCGTTTATTGCTACATGGGCCATTATTCTTGGTTATGTGTCTGTTGTCGCATTTGAAGCTGTTGCATTTCCTACAGTTTTCGAGTATGTCATACCTGGTTACAGCCAGGGGTACTTATATACGATAGCTGGCTGGGATGTAACAGTAACCTGGGCAGGTATAGGAATTCTTGGTTCGTTATTGATTGCTTGGATTAATTATCGAGGTATTAAGCTAACAACAGTTATTTCCTTTATATTAACATTAGTAATTTTAATAGCAGGTCTTATGTTAATAACAGGTAGCACATTTGGCGGGAATATAGCAAATATGAAGCCGTTAGTTGAAACTGGTGTAGCAGGTTTATTAACAGTTATCATTATGACACCATTTATGTTTGTTGGATTTGATGTCATTCCGCAAGCGGCGGAAGAGATTAATTTACCACAAAAGAAGATTGGTCAGTTATTAATTGTGTCAGTAGTACTCGCTGTTATTTGGTATATTGCCATTATTTTTGGGGTATCACGAATTTTAGATGCTTCTGAGCTTATGGCGTCCAACTTAGTTACCGCTGATGCAATGGCAAAAGCATTTGGCAATAGTAAATTAATGGGGAATTTTCTTGTGCTTGGAGGGATTGGTGGGATTTTAACAAGCTGGATTGGGTTTTATGTAGGTGGTAGTCGCGCTATTTTCGCTTTAGCAAATGCAGGTATGTTACCAAAGTCACTTGGAGAGTTGCATCCTAAATATAAAACGCCCCATAAAGCTATTCTATTAATTGCTGTATTATCTACAGCAGCTCCTTTACTTGGTCGGCCTGCTTTAGTATGGCTAGTTGATGCTGGTGGCTTAGGACTTGTAGTAGCGTGGTTAATGGTAGCAGTATCTTTTATTATTTTGCGCAGAACAGTTCCTAATATGAAACGTCCTTTTAAACTTCCTGGAGGGACTACAATAGGGTGGATAGCTGTATTAATGTCCGGAGGAGTTATGACCCTTTATTTGCCAGGTATGCCATCTGCTTTAATTTGGCCATATGAATGGATCATTGTAGGGATATGGATATTATTGGGCATTATACTTTATAACTACTCCATGGCCAAATATGGTAAAGGATATGCCGACGAGCACATGAAAAAAGAAATAAATCGGGTAGCGTAGAAGCAGAATGGAAATGAGAAAGAAGAAAGCTGTTACTAAAAAAATTTTAGTAGCAGTTTTGTTATAGTTATAGTCTAGGAAATTATAAATTAGGCCATGTGGATAAATATGGAGGTGTTAGGCCGCCGTCCAGCTCCAGCGCCCAGAAACGAGGCGACTTCATGAATCGCCCTACGATATGCCATCATCGGCTCGCAAGCACACCGTGATTCCTTTATTTCTGTTGACTCGCTCCAGTCGCTACGTTTCTAATCGGGCGCTTGCGCTTTTGTTCTAAGTTAAGAAAGTATAAAATCAGTGCAATGACTGTGTTAAGCTAAGTAGTTATTTTGAAATGTTTGATGTATATTGGCAATGCTCCGACTAATTACTTCGCTTTCGGCGGGCACGGCCTCAACTAACTTTGCAAAGAAGAACACGTTGCAAAGTGGATTTTCGGCTCGCG
>NZ_JAWDHA010000080.1:0-16561 GCF_034190895.1 Virgibacillus sp. M23
TTTTTTGAGCGGGTTTTGCTAAAAAAGTTAGCTGAAGGACAAACCCCACGGAAAGGGAAGTGGGCAGCCGGAGTGGTGGTCAAGCAAGCAGTAGCTATTATTCCATAATAGCTACTAGAGAAAGCGTGAATCTGAGCATGTAGTGATAAGGACTGAGCGAATTTTGCTCAGTTTTTCTAATCATTTGTAATTTTATCGAATGACATGATTATGACTTTCTCATACTAAAGGGAGGAGGTCATGTCATGAGAGCATTGTTACTTTGTATCAGTTTCATCGTTATTTGGACAAATACTGTTTTTGCTACTGAAATAGCTGAACATAAAGCGATACGTTTAGAAAAAGTAGAAGTGGATCAATATGCACTTAATCAGATTGATCCTCTATTTATTGATGAAAATAAATTGCATCAATTGGTTGATGACTTAAAGAAAAAAATCTATAAAGCACCAAAAAATGCGACCATAGCAAAGAGTGGTAACATTATTTTAGAAAAACCTGGTATAACAATTGATGAAGATCAATTTTACATTCAATTTAAAAAAACGTTTTATGACGATAAAGCAGACGGATTCCATATTCCTGTAGAGAAAGTGTATCCAAGAGTGGATAAAGCCCTATTAGAAGATATACGTACAAAGGAATTGGGGAATTATGTTACCTTTTATAAAAAGGGTAATGAAGAAAGGTCACATAATATTGCTCTAGCAGCTGAGGCAATAGATAATCACGTTGTATTTCCTGGAGAGATGTTTTCATTTAATAAAGTCGTAGGTGAACGTACCAAAAGTAGAGGATATAAACGTGCCCCTGTTATAGTAAAAGGTGAATTATCAGAAGATATTGGTGGAGGAATATGTCAAGTTTCATCAACACTGTTCAATGCGGTCGATTTAAAAGGTATTCAAATCGTTGAAAGATATGCACACAGTCGAAGCGTTCCCTATGTTCCCCCAGGTAGAGATGCAACGGTTAGTTGGTGGGGACCAGATTTCTCTTTCAAGAATATGTACAATGAACCGGTATTGATTCGAGCTCATGCTAGTAATGGAAAAATGTTAGTACGTATAACTTCATCAGATACAGTAGAGAATTTTACAGGTAGTTAGTGTGATGAATAGCAAAAGAAATGATCTCCAAGATTTTAGCTAGATCATGCCTTTCAAAACACCTTGACATACCTGGAAGCATCATATATGATTAGAACGAAATTGATAATCATTATCATTTACTAAACCAAGTCTACATAGATGATTTAGAGGAGTGATCTAGTTGAAGAAGCTTGCAATTATCTTATTGCTATTTTTGATAAGTTTGCTAGTTGCGTGTAATGATTCTTCTAATAAGGAGCAAGAAGAAAAAAACGGAGATTCTACATCTGACGCGCAAACAATTACAATTGAAGATGGTTTAGGTGAACAAACCCTTAAAGAAACACCTAAAAATATTGTTGTACTTGAATGGTCCTATGCTGAAGACCTATTGGCATTAGGTATACAGCCAGCAGGTGTGGCTGATTTGGACGGATTTCATCAATGGGTTAATATCGATGAAAAATTCGATGATAGTGTAGTCGATGTTGGGACACGTCAGGAGCCGAATCTCGAAGCGATTTCCAGATTAAATCCGGATCTAATAATCGGTGTTAAATTTAGACATGAACAAATTTTAGATAGTTTAAAAGAGATTGCACCAGTAGTTACGTTTGCACCATATAGTGAAGAAGCTGTACAGGATCATTATCAAAACATGATTAACGAATTTCAGACCGTCGCTAAAATTGTTAATAAAGAAAAAGAAGCCGAGCAAGTAATATCAAATCTTGAAAGCTTTACGGAGGAGCAAAAGCAACGTATAACAGAAGCGGGCATTGATGGTTCATCTTATATTGCAACTCAAGCATTTACTGCACAAAACACACCGACAATGAGACTATTCACGGATAATTCCATTGTTGCAAATGTAATGGAGAATTTAGGATTTACGAATGCTTATCAATCAGATAATATAGAAACATATGGTTATAGCGAAGTGACAGTAGAAGCATTACAGAATTATCAAGATGAAGAGAATCTTCAATTCCTATATATTGTTCAAGAAGAGGATAATATTTTTGAGAATCAGCTTAAAGGAAATCCAGTATGGGAAGATTTAAGCTTTGTAAAAGCAGGTAATACACATGCACTTCCTGGAAATACATGGACTTTTGGTGGTGTTCTTTCTACTCAAGTACTAACAGAACAGTTAGTCAATGCGATGGTAAAAGAGTGATAGCATGAATACATCTTTTAAAAATACGATGAGAGCGGTTCTTACCTTTGGAGGAGGAGCCGCACTTTTATGTATCCTAACGTTCTTACATATTAATCAAGGTAGTGTATCGATTCCTTTACATACAGTGATAGAAGCTATTTTTTCTCCTCAGGATATTTTAGAACATCATACCGTTCGTTATCTCCGGCTACCACGTGCAGCTATGGGAGTTATTGCTGGAGGAGCCTTAGCTGTTGCTGGGGTTGTTTTACAAACAGTAACGAAGAATCCTTTAGCATCCGCCAGCACTTTAGGTATACACTCTGGAACATATTTTTCAGTCGTTGTGGCAACTGTCTTTTTACCTGGTGCTTTGTTTGGGGGAGGTATGATCGTTGCCTTTATCGGTGGTATAATTACCTTTTTAATTGTTTATGTCTTATCCGGAGGGAATAGTGCAACACCTGTACGAATGGTATTGGCTGGCATGATCGTTACCTTTTTATTTTCTTCTCTAACAAGTGTATTGCAATTGTTTTATGAAAATGAAACAGCCGGCTTATTTCTATGGGGATCAGGGACGTTGGTTCAAAATGGTTGGGACGGGGTTCAATTTTCATTGCCCATTATAATAGTTGGTTTATTAGGAATTGCACTAGTTAGTATGAGATTAGATACGCTTTCCTTAGGAGATGACGTGGCAACCTCATTAGGGCAAAAGGTAGTGACAGTGAAGTTTATTTCCATTTTAGCAGCCGTTTTATTAACGTCAGTAACTGTAAGCGTAGTTGGGCCGATTGGATTCGTTGGTTTAATCGCGCCACATATCGTTAAATTGATTGGTTATCGTAGGCATATCCCATTATTCATTGCCTCATTTATTTGGGGTGGGAATGTCTTGCTGGCGGCAGATGTCGTGGCCCGTGTAATCGATCCATCGTTTTCAGAACTCCCTGTGGGGGCTATAACAGCTTTAATAGGTGCACCGTGGTTAATTTATTTAGTATTTCGTATGAAACAAACAAACTACAGTGGTGATTCAACTTCTATTATTCCAGGGAAGTCTACTATTGGTATTTCCATGAAGATTTTACTACCTGTGTTAATCGGGTTGATCACTTTAGGTATCCTAGTTAGTTTAGCTTCTGGAAATTATGGTTTTGAACCAATTGTATCATTCCAGGCTTTATTTGCTGGGGAAAATGAATTCATGAAAAATTTAATTCTTGATTTACGATTGCCACGTGCTTTGGTGGCTTTAGCTAGTGGAATGGTATTAGCAGTTAGTGGATTAATTTTTCAAGGTGTTCTCAGAAATCCGTTAGCTGATCCGTCTGTAATTGGAATAACTTCTGGAGCGGGTGTAGGTGCTCTATTGACGATGTATGTCTTTGGTGTATCAGCAATATGGATACCTGTGGGAGCTATGATTGGTTCTTTAGTATTCTTTATTTTCGTAATGTTATTTGCAATCCGTGCTCAATTCCAACCGACGATCTTAGCTTTATTAGGTATTGGTATTTCAGCTTTTGGTTCGGCAATTATTCAAATTCTTGTCGTTCGAGCAGAATTAGGTGTGGCAGGTGCATTGACGTGGTTATCAGGATCAACCTATGCGAAGGGTTGGGTAGAGTTATTTCGTTATCTTATTTGGCCAATCGTCTTATTATTCCCGCTGCTTCTAGTGCGAATCCGTTTGTTAGACACCCTAGCACTTGGGGATGAAACAGCAAAAGGATTAGGTCTTGGAGTGACGTCATCCCGATTTCAATTAGCGTTAATCGCTACTATTTTAGCTGCTTGCAGTGTTGCAGCAACTGGTACAATTGGTTTTCTTGGGCTAATTGCTCCTCATTTTGCGAGGTTGTTAGTAGGTCCTTCTAATACACGATTGTTACCAGTTACCATGCTTATAGGAGGACTTTTACTTGTCATTGCAGATTTATTAAGCAGGACGTTGTTAGCTCCAAATGAGATTCCTTCAGGCATTTTGGTGGCAATTATCGGCGCACCATATTTCTTATGGCTTATGAAGAAAAGAGCTTCTTAAAAAAAAGATCTATACTTCTTGTTGAAGCAGGAGCTTGTAAAGAAATCCCTTTGTTTCTTTACAAGCCTTTTTTTATAGTCTAAGAAATTATAAAATTAGCCCATATGGATATATGAGCGTGTAGAGCTGCGTCAAGCGCAAGCGCCCATAAACGATGCGACTTCACAGATAGCCCTAAGCTAAGTTATCATCGGCTCGCAAGCTCACCGTAATTCCTTTATCTTCGTTGACTCGCTCCAGTCGCTTGCACTTTTGTTCTGCCAATGTCGGGCTAAAATCACTCGCTTCCTATCGAAAAAAGTCCAAATCTCCTTAACAAATTAATGTAGTGAATATATTCTGCATAAAAAATGGCTGTCGAGACATTTTAACGACAGCCATTGTACTTTCTTGTTGAAGGTACTGCTTCAGACTACTATGCTTGCTTATGTGCTTCTATCTCAAAGTGAATTTTTACATCTTCACCAACTAGGACGCCACCTGTTTCTAATGCTGCGTTCCATGTTAGACCAAAATCCTTACGATTAATGGTAGTTTCTCCGCTAAAGCCCGCAACAATATTACCACTCATTGGATCTTTACTTTGACCTTCCATAACAACATTTAGCGTTACTGGTTTTTTCGTTCCACGAATCGCTAAATCACCTGTAATTTCATAATTATTTCCAGACTTTTTATGGATGTCGGTTGCAACAAATGTCATATTTGGGTGGTTTTCAACATCGAAAAAGTCAGCTGAACGTAAGTGATCGTCACGATCCTTATTACGCGTATCAATACTACCTACATCAATGGTAACTTCCAGCTTAGAACCTGTTAAATCATCCACATCAGCTTCAAATACCGCATTAAAATTATTAAATGAACCTTTTGCCTTTGAAATCATCATATGTTTTACTGAAAAACCAATCTCACTATGAACAGTGTCTATATTCCAAACAGTTTTACCCATGTAAATCCCTCCAATTATTAAATTTATCACTTTAATTACTTTATGTAACTTAGTATAAAATAATAAATTAATGTTGTCAAGTAACAATTTTAGAACCTATTTCAGTACTGGTTTTCCCTAATAGATAAAGATAAAACACGATGTAGACTATAGCGTGATTTACTCTAAAGCCGTTCCAAATAAAGGAATAAATGAAAATACTAATAGTAGGTAGATATGTTAAAAAATCTTAATGGATGAAAAACTTCCATCGTTGGAGGGGGATTAAAATGGATAAAGGGACAATAGCTAGAACCATCGCACTCGTAATTGCCTTAACAAATCAATTTTTAGTTATTTTTGGAAGGTCGCCATTACCAATAGATAGTGAACTGCTTGAGAACACAGTATCAGCAATTTTTACAATCGTTACCTCATTAATAGCGTGGTTTAAGAATAATTACGTTACAAGTATAGGGATGAAGCAAAAGCAGCTAATTAAGGAAAATGGGCTAACATCAGCAAGTAAAAGAAAAAAGAAAAGTTAAGTTAATGTAGCAGTGGGAATATCCTTCCCACTGTATTACATGAGATTATTAGAACAATTGTTTTTCTAATGAAAATATTCTTATTTTTGTTATAATATGTAGTTAGGGTGATTAATTTAATTTTAAATAGAGGGGCGATTTAATGGAACAGACGTTACATCCTACATGGGATCTAGACGTGATTTTTCCCGGAGGTAGTGACTCAAAAGCATTTCATACATATTTACAATCCACACAGGAAGAAATGAAAAACCTTTTTAACACGGTATCTTACTTTTCTCCTAAGAAACGAGACGGAGATAAAGAAACATTAGTGTTACTTATTAAACAATTGGAAGCAACGATGAAGAAAGTACGAGAAGCATTTGCTTTTATAAGCTGTTTAAGTGCACAGAATCTTAAAGACGAGAAAGCAAATTTATTAGTCAGTAGACGCCATGAAATAAAAGCCGAAATGGATACGATTCAAACGACATTTGAACAAAAACTAGTCGACATTCCTGACATAGTATGGGACCAACTTGTAAAAAGTGAGGATTTAGTTGATGTAGCATATGTGTTAGAAGAATTTAGAAATCATGCAAACGAACAATTGGTGCGAGATCAAGAGGTTCTTATCAATGATCTGGCAATTGATGGATATCACGCTTGGGGACAAATGTACGATGTGATTATAGGAAATATGAGTGTAGATATGGTAGAGGATGGGGAAACGAAAAGCTATTCTATTGGGCAGGCTACAAATAAACTAACACACCCAAACCGTTCATATCGTAAGCAAGTGTTTCAACAGCTAGATAAAGCTTGGAAGAATAACGCTAGTTTATTTGGTCAAACATTAAACCACCTAGCTGGCTTTCGTTTACAAACATATAAGCATAGAAATTGGAATGAAGTTTTGCAAGAACCATTGGCTTTGAACCGTATGAGAAAAGAAACATTAGATGCGATGTGGACTGCAATAAAAAAATATAAGCATCCCTTTGTAGAGTATCTTATGAACAAGGCCAAACTACTTGGACTTAACAAACTAAGTATTTATGATGTTGGAGCACCAGTAAACAAAGTGGTTAAGACTTCGTCGTTTGAAGAAGGAGCTGACTTTATTGTCGAACATTTTACTCAGTTTAGTCCCCAAATGGCTGATTTTGCGAAAATGGCCTTTGAAAATAGGTGGATTGAGGCTGAGGATCGTCCAAATAAGCGTCCGGGAGGATTTTGTACAAGTTTCCCTGATAGTAAGCAAACACGCATTTTTATGACTTATTCAGGTACTTCATCTAATATTGCAACGTTAGCTCATGAGTTAGGGCATGCTTATCATCAACATGTAATGAATGATGTAAATGGACTTAATCAACGGTATGCAATGAATGTTGCTGAAACAGCGTCAACATTTGCTGAAATGGTTGTTGCAGATGCGTCGGTAAAAAGCGCACGTTCGATTGCGGAAAAGAAAAGTTTATTAGAGGATAAGATTCAGCGGAGCATTGCTTTTTTTATGAATATACATTCCCGTTTTATCTTTGAAAGGCGTTTTTATGAAGAAAGGAAACAAGGATTAGTGCCAGTGAAAAGATTAAACGATTTGATGATAGAAGCACAGAAAGAGGCATATTGTGATGCATTATCGGAGTATGATCCTAATTTTTGGGCATCTAAATTACATTTTCACATAACAAGGGTGCCATTTTACAATTTCCCTTATACATTTGGTTATCTTTTCAGTCTAGGTATCTATGCAAAAGCACAAGAAAACGAAGATAGTTTTGAAGATGCATATATTTCGCTTTTAAGGGATACTGGTCGCATGAACGTAGAGGATCTTGCTAAAAAACATTTGGATACAGATTTAACTAAGCCTGAATTCTGGGAAGCTGCTATTCAATTATGTGTCAATGATGTTGACGAATATCTTTCGTTGTAACGCTGTTGTGTTTTTACGATATGTCATGTACAATACTTGTAGTAAATAGGCAGTGAAAAGTAGTTTCTTATTTATTCCACATGTAACTGATAGTAAGAACCCCACTTCAAGGAATAAAGTGAAACCATTATTGGTAAGTGGGGGAATCGACTGCCGGTAAATGTCTGATTAGTTTATCTCTCAATCAGAGGTATAAACAAAAACCCCCACTGATTGAAGTTTCACTAAACAGTAAGACAAAAGAAGCAAATATAAGTTAGAAGCCTACAGGGGGAGCCAATTGGCTGAGAGTGAACATAACTGTTCTTACCCTTTGAACCTGTTAGTTAGTACTAGCGTAGGGATGGTGGCTTTTTTGATGGACAGAAAAGTAATGTGAGCAGATTCCCCATCAGGAAGTCTTCCCCTTGGCATTGCTTTTTTTGTATGGATAAGTTACTTAACTGCATAAAAAAGGGGAGGAGAAAGATATGAGGCGCACATTATTTTTAGTAGAAGTAGCCATTTTTGCAGCTTTTGCATTTTTATTGGATTTTATACCATTTTTATCATTTAAGGTTTGGGCTCAAGGTGGCTCCATATCCTTTGCGATGATACCGATTTTTATTGTCGCATTTCGCTGGGGGGTCAAGGGCGGTTTATTAGCTGGATTGCTGTTGGGAGGATTACAATTATTATTTGGGCCAACAGTCTTCGTACCCCTACAAGGGTTCTTAGATTATATTGTTGCGTTTACCGTATTAGGTTTTGCAGGAATTTTTGCAAAACCTGTCCAAGCAGCAGTTAAAGAAGGAAAAACGAAAACAAGCCTATATTATATTGCTGTAGGCGTGTTTTTAGGATCAGCTTTACGCTTTTTAGCCCATTTCACTGGAGGGATTGTATTCTTTGGTGAATTTGCGCCAGAAGGTCAGCCTGTATGGTTATACTCGTTGCTATATAACGGATCGTACATGTTACCTGGCTTTATATTAAGTACGGTTCTTGTGTTCTTTTTATTTCAAAAACAACCACGTACACTATTACGTATGTCCGCTTAATCTAGGAGTTTTCCTCATAATAAATATACGAAGATTAGTGGGTAGTTATTGACTCGAGGATTTTGCCCACTATTTTCTATTTAGTAGTTTAGAGTTATAGTGAGAGGTGAAATCAAGCTTAATCAATTGCGGCAATTATTATCGAGACTGATAAAATGATTATTCAGAGTAAGAAATATTTTGTTTTTTCCCAAGCTCTTTATTATCTTTATTTCATAACAAAAGCGCATTAGAAACGTAGCGACTGGAGCTAGTCAGCTCGTAGGGCGGGCGATTGTGAAGTCACATCGTTTCTGGGCGCTGGAGCTGGACGCGGCTCAACACGCCCCTATTTATCCAAATGGGTAAATTTTATATTTTCTTCCTAGACTATGAGAAAAGCTGCTTCACCCAATTAGAATTGGTGAAACAGCATTGATAACTTGCCTATCATAAGCAAGTTATCTTTTTCTTACTGACAGATTAAAACGTTTAATTATGAAAAACTACTGTATAGTAGAGATTTATGCTTTTATTGTAAATACCTATTAACTTCCTCATGGTTAGTTACAATCAAGAGTACTTTTCCTTCATCCATATCTTCCTCATAGTTTTCAGCTTCTGCTTGAGAGAATCCTATTTCGGTTAATTTCGTTCTTAGTTCATCACCTTGTGTACTAAAAAGATTACCAACGGCATGTCCAATATCCATTTCCCTTATTCCTATGGTATTCGCATCCGCACCATCAGCTATTCGGTTTGTTCGATCATCATCATGGGATAAAACATACACATCTTCTTTATGAATACCTTTATCCTTTAGTATTTGAATAGCTTCCTTTAATTGCTGATCATTTGTATATTCTTTTATAAATGGTTTCATTAAAATTACCTCCTTATCAATCTTTCATTATTATCATACCCAACGCTAGAAGAACTAAACATGTACGAATTGCATAGGCTATAGCACATCCATTGGAGAGGAAGAGGTTGGCGTGGAGCTTTCAATATCCCATATTTTATATGGTTTGTTTACCTTACTAATTATAGGCACAATGGTCATGCGGAAGGGAATCGTATTACCAACGTTATTTGGTACATTTATTATTGCGTGGGTTTATAAAGGTAGTCTAATTGCTGGATTTACCGCAATATTTCATGCAAATCTTGTAGCAGCACAAGAACTATTTAGTATTTTTTTAATCATCACCTTTATGCTCGCGTTATTAAATTCATTACGTGATTTAGGTGCAGATAAACGAATGATTCAGCCAATACAAAAAATAATGGTAAATGGTCATATATCTTATTTTGTTTTAGTTATTGCTACCTATTTGATATCTCTATTCTTTTGGCCAACACCAGCAGTACCCCTAATATGTGCGCTTTTGGTACCCGCTGCAATCCGAGCAGGTCTACCAGCAATTACGGCTGCAGTAGCAATAGCAATAGCTGGTCAAGGAATGGCACTTTCCTCTGATTATATTGTGCAAGTTGCCCCCAATTTATCTGCTACCTCAGCAGGAGTAGAAACAGCTGTGGTTGCCGATCAAGCACTTATTTTGTCACTTATAACAGGTGGTATTGCTATTATGCTTGCTTATATAATGTATCGAAAAACAATTCGATCGAAGGAGGATGTGCGAAACAACATAGAACTTGAAAACATTCAAACAACAAAGGAGTATACACAAAGTCAACATACGAATGAACTACGTGTATGGAGTAAATTATTTGCTATTCTTGTCCCTCTGGCATTAACTGGTGTCGTTAGTTACATGGTTTATGAAAAGCTTAATACAGGAAGAATGAGCGGATTAGAAGGAGGAGATGGAGCAGCATTTATTGGTGGTGTTGCAGTTATCTTGCTATTATTATCGACCATTGCATTTCGTAGGCAGCATGCGCTCGATTATATAACAACACATATAACAGATGGATTTGTTTTTGCTTTTAAGGCAATGGGTCCGGTTATTCCAATTGCTGGATTTTTCTTTTTAGGTAGTTCAGACTTTGCAGGAGCTATTTTAGGTATGGAGAAGCGTTCACCTGCATTCCTATTTGATCTCGTTCAATCGATTCAAGAATATCTTCCACAAAGTGCATTGTTAGCTGGATTCAGCGTTTTGCTTATTGGTATTATTACAGGGCTTGATGGCTCTGGTTTTTCAGGGCTTCCACTTACTGGTTCTCTAGCGGCATCATTACAAAACGGTTCCATTGATGCAACCACCCTTGCAGCAATAGGGCAAATGGGTTCGATATGGACTGGTGGTGGTACGCTCGTTGCATGGTCTTCTTTAATCGCTATTGCTGGTTTTTGTGGTGTATCGGTAATGGAATTAGTACGTAAAAACTTTATACCTGTTATCGTAGGATTAGTCATTACAACAATTGTAGCTGTAGTTATTTTATCCCGCATATAACTGGCAGTAAGCCCCCACTTCAAGCAATAAAGTGAACCCAAAATGGATAAGTGGGGGGTCAACTGCCAGTAAATGTCCGATTGGTTCACCTAACCATCCGTGGGGGATAAACAACCTCCTCCACGGATGGAAGTTTCACTTTATCCCGCATATAACTGGCAGTAAGCCCCCACTTCAAGCAATAAAGTGAACCCAATATAGGTAAGAGGGAGATCAACTGCCAGTAAATGTCCGATTGGTTCAAAGGCCTTTAGGTCATACTCTTGTGGTACTAACAATCAGTAGGGGATAAACAACCTCCCCACGGATGGAAGTTTCACGTTTTATAAATTGTATGAATGGACTCAAATAAAAAGGTGGTCCCTTATTAAATATCCTTCCTGTATAAATAAGGGATTACCTTTTAAACCATACATAAGGGTTGAATGAATCATGTAAAAGCAGAAAGACAGTACTAAAATAAAGCGTATTCACATATTCTCATACAGATACGTCTTAAAAAAATTACGTGCTAAAATTGGACGGGTCTTTACTTGATAAAGGAGGGATAAAGAAGTGTCAGGTATTTTAGTTGCATTAATAGGTATGATCGTTTTTGCATTAGGTTATCGCTACTATTCTCGTTTTGTAGCGAAAAAAATTTTTAAACTTGATCCAACCTATGTGACACCAGCACATCGTTACAGTGATGGAGTGGACTTTGTTCCCACAAATAAATTCGTACTATGGGGGCATCATTTTACTTCGGTTGCTGGTGCTGCACCAATATTGGGTCCGGCAATTGCCGTTTATTGGGGATGGCTGCCAGCTTTTCTGTGGGTAATACTTGGAACTGTATTTGCTGCGGGTGTGCATGATTTTGGAACATTGGTCTTGTCAGTACGAAATAAAGGTCAATCTGTAGGTACATTAGCACATCGTTTAATTGGTCAACGAGCGAAGATACTGTTTTTATTTATCATTTTAATTCTAGTGTTAATGGTCAATGCGGTCTTTGCATGGGTAATTTCAAATTTATTTATATCTTACCCAGCAAGTGTGCTTCCTGTATTTATTCAAATCCCATTAGCTATCTGGATCGGTTATGCTGTATATAAACGAAACAGAAAAATGCTTATTCCATCCGTGTTAGCATTAGCAATTATGTATTTAACTGCAATTGTTGCTAGTAAGGTAGAATTTCTTCAATTTGATCTCGTTCATTATATGGGTGGTGAAGCTGGAGCTGGTTTATTTGGTTTAGGAGCGGTTTCTTCGGCATTTTTAATTTGGATTGTCATTTTGATGATTTATGTCTATATTGCCTCAACACTTCCGGTTTGGAAATTATTACAGCCACGAGATTTTATTAATTCACATCAGCTTGTAGTGGGACTAGGAATTCTTTACTTAGGATTATTATTTACTAACCCAGAAATAACTGCTCCAGCTACGAATGCTAACCCAGATACACCTTGGCTTCCCTTATTATTTATTACGATAGCATGCGGGGCAATTTCAGGTTTTCATGGACTTGTTACATCAGGAACATCGTCAAAGCAATTGAATAGGGAAACAGATGCGAGATTTGTAGGCTACTTAGGAGCAGTAGGTGAAGGAATATTAGCATTAGTATCGATTCTTGCTGTTGCTACTTTTTTTGCTAGTACCGATGAATTTATGGCTACCTATAGCAGCTTCTCTGATGCCAATGCTTCTGGACTTGCTACCTTTGTTGAAGGGGCCGCTGTTCTGGCAGGGGGACTTGCCATTCCTCCAGATGTAGCAGTTACGATTGTATCGATTATTGTCGTTAGTTTCGCAGCTACGACTTTAGATACTTCTGTTCGACTCATGCGTTACATCATTGCTGAATTAGGTAGTGAGTATAATCTTCCAGTGTTAACACGGACACATGTGGCAACAACTGTGGCAGTTGCATCGAGTGCTGCGCTTGTATTATTACCAGAAGGTCCGAAAGGATTTGGGTCTGGAGGTTATCAACTTTGGCCACTATTTGGTACAGCCAATCAGTTACTGGCAGGGATTAGTTTGATGCTTATCGCAGTTTGGTTGAAACGATTAGGGCGAAACTATGCAGTTGTATTCATACCAATGGTGTTCTTAATGTTTATGACACTTTATGCGATGTTCCAGCAGGTTTTATTTGAATGGTCGTGGTTAGGCTCATCTCCTGATATATTATTATTTATTTTTGGTGCAATTATCTTTATATTTGCACTTTGGATAAGTATAACTGCATTCTCTGTATTGAGAGGAAACGATGGGAAACCATTGGATGATGACAATTAATGAAGGGCGTGTCTTCTATAAAAAATCGCCTAGATTAAAGTAACTGGAATATACGAGACATCTGTTGGAAGCGTGAGCGTGTGTGTGAATCCTCTGAAGAGAGATTGCAGGAGAGCCTAGCAGTTAGAAGGGAATACAATTCAGTCATGTTGGAAAAGGGCTAGTTTTTATCCCACATATAACTGGCAGTAAGACCCCCACTTCAAGCAATCAAGTAAAAACAACATAGGTAAGTGAGGGATTGACTGCCAGTAAATGTCCGATGGTTTCAAAGGTCTTTAGGTCATACCCTTGTGGTACTGATCCCATTCGTGGGGGATAAACAAAACCTCCACTGATTGAAGTTTCACTTTTTGACAGCCCCTTTTTCGGTGAAGGAGTGATTACATGTTTAAACATTGGAAGCGGTGCATTCAATGGTATGAGGAAATGATTAGCATGCCCCATCGTCAAGAAATCGCCCGAGAACTTAGGCAAGAAGATGATGTGTTTCTCTTACTACTATATTCAGAAATGATTGGCATTCCTAATCCAGTCTACTATTATACATTAGAACTCTATCCGTACATAGTGGAGAATTTTCATGATTGGCATTTGCGAATGGGGATGGAAAAATCACCTTTATCCGGTATTCGGTGCTGTTAATAAAAATCAAAAGGAGATTCAAATGGCAACGTTACTAAATAAGATTGTATTTATTGGCGGAAAAGGGGGAGTGGGTAAATCTACATCTGCAGCAGCACTTGCATGGGAAGCTGCAAGATTAAACAAGAAAACTTTGCTCATTTCTACAGACCCTGCTCATAATCTAGGAGATATTTTCAAACGGGAAATTGGCGGGCAAATAACCCAAATCACTAGATTATTATCTGCTATCGAAATTGATCCTGAAAAAGAAACGAACAACTATATAATGGGTGTAAAGGAAAATATTAAAAAGATGATGCATGCTGGGATGATTGAAGAAGTGAATCGGCAATTAGATACAGCTAAAGCTTCTCCTGGTGCAGATGAATCAGCGTTATTTAACAAACTTATTTCTATAATTATTGATGAACAGGATCATTATGATCATTTAATAGTTGACACAGCACCTACTGGTCATACAATACGACTTCTTACCCTTCCTGAACTTATGGGCATTTGGATAGATGGATTATTACAGCGAAGGAGGAAAACAAATCAGAATTATAGTCAGCTTTTAAATGATGGCGATCCTGTCGAAGATCCAATATATGATGTACTTAACCAACGACAGAAGCGTTTTTCTAAGGCTAGAGAACTGCTTTTAGATCAAGCTAATACAAGCTTTATATTTGTTCTCAACCCGGAGCGACTACCGATTGTGGAAACAAAGAAAGCAATTCAATTACTTGAAAAATATCATTTACATGTGAAAACATTAATCATAAATAAATTGTTACCAGAGCAAGCTGATGGTGAATTTTTGATACAACGTAAGGAATATGAGCAAAAGTATGTACATCAGATCGAATGTACATTTCCTAGCCAGGAAAAGATCTATGTTCCGTTATTTTCTCATGATATTATAGATATACAGCAACTAGAATTATTTGGTTCATACTATCAAAAGCACGATTTACTATTTAGCTAGCAATGGTAATACATGTGTAGAAGGGGAGAAGCGACTAATGATGAAGGGTTTTGTACATGAAGATGAAAAACTGTTAATACGTGAAATGAGTGTCCCAGTCCCAAAAGGCACTGAGGTAGTAGTTTCTTTAAAAACAGCAGGATTAAACCGCCGTGATTTGTATATTCCTAACCGAAGAAAAGGAAAGAAAGAGCCTTTAATATTAGGATCAGATGGAGCAGGTATAGTTGAGCAGGTAGGTGATGAAGTAGACCATTTTCAACCAGGTGATGAGGTTATTATCAATCCTGCATTACGATGGGAGGCTAATAGTGACGCTCCACCTCAGGGATTTGACATTTTAGGTATGCCTGATCATGGTACGTTCGCTGAAAAGATTGCCATAGACGCAGCGCAATTAGAAGACAAGCCACAACATCTTTCCTGGGAAGAAGCCGGCGTTTTAGCGCTTTCTGGATTAACAGGATATCGCGCATTAGTCACAAAGGGACAAATAAAGAAAGGCGAAACTATATTTATTACGGGGGCTGGTAGTGGCGTATCAACATTTATTATTTCCTTTGCAAAGAATATGGGAGCAAAGGTTATTGTAACGTCTCGAAGTGAAAAGAAATTACAGCAGGCAAAAGCATTGGGAGCAGATATTACGCTCAGTAATGATGTTAATTGGACGGAGGCTTTAGCCGATGAAACGGTTGACCTTGTTATAGATAGTGTTGGACGGGCAACCTTTCAACGTTCATTAGAAGTATTAAGAAAAGGAGGGAGAATGGTAGTTTTTGGAGCAACTACAGAAGACATGATTCATCTGAATTTGCGGGAATTCTTTTATGGTCAATATCAATTACTAGGTTCGACGATGGGGAGTAGAGAGGAGCTTCGTGCTATGCTTAATCATATTGTGCAATATAATGTACACCCAATCGTAGATAGCACGTTCTCATTGTCAAATATTCAAAAGGCGTTTGATCATTTAGAGGAAAACAAGCAGTTTGGTAAAATAGCGATTAACCTTACGTAAATAGGGAATAAATCGTAACTATTAAAAAACAGGCTTGCAATATGCTGCGAGCCTGTTTTTTAATAGTCTAGGAAATGAAGGAAATTATAAATTTAGCCCATGTGGATAAATGGGTGTGTTGAGCACGTCTAGCTCCAGCGCCAGAAACGAGGCGGCTTTACGAATTACCGCCCTAATCTAAGTCATCATCGTCTCGCAAGCACACCGTGATTCCTTTACATCCGTTGACTCGCCCAAGTCGCTATGTTTCTATTCGAGCGCTTGCGCTTTTGTTCTAAGTTAAGAAAGTATAAAATCAGTGCAATGACTGCGTTAAGCCAAGTAGTTATTTTGAAATGTTGGATGTATATTGGGCAATGCTCCGACTAATTACTTCGCTTTCCGCGGGCACGGCCTCAACTAACTTTGCAAAGAAGAACACGTTGCAAAGTGGATTTTCGGCTCGCGCTAATCCCGCAGGAGTCTACGTAATTAGTCTC
>NZ_JAWDHA010000081.1:0-16238 GCF_034190895.1 Virgibacillus sp. M23
AAAGGGAAGTGGGCAGCCGGAGTGGTGGTCAAGCAAGCAGTAGCTATTATTCCATAATAGCTACTAGAGGAAGCGTAAATCTGAGCATTTAGTGATAAGGACTGAGCGAATTTTGCTCAGTTTTTTTAGAAAGATAAGAAAGTATAAAAATTTGGCTATACCATAGTGTTTCTTATGTATAGCAAAATTTGTCGAACGATTACCTCTTTTTATTTGTTGAAAATGTGTTAATATAGTGATTAATAAAATATTATGTTGAAGCTTGACGAAAGTTGTTTACAGTCAAGTGATAATAAGCCTTGTTTTTCTTTGTTGGAAAGGAGTTTAAAATTAATGTCCTTACCTACTATGTTTATTTCGGGTAAAGATGAGCTATCATTGGAGCAGTTAAAGGAATTTCTATCACGGGATCATAATGATGAAACAGTGATACAATTAATCCGAAAATACTGCTTACAATCATCATCGCGAGATATTCAGAAAAAAGGCATGGAATTTTTATATATGAATGGCTTCTTTGGAGAATTGCAACAATTGATTGAGAAGAATCTGAAATCCACCTATACTTCCAACAGACAATGGGCATCTATTTATCAGTTAATGATAGATAGAAGAATAAAGAGAACTCCTCCACATGAATTGCTACAGAGAATTAAACGAATGCCAACAATAAACGACCCCGAAACAGAATGCCTAATAGAATTTGTTAAGGTAACTTTATATTATGATCTAAATCAACTGGGAAAATTGGGTAATTTTTTAGAAATCCAACAACAATTATTTGCTAGAATCGATGACAGACTTCTTGTTTCCTTTTTCAATATAAGACTCAATCATATTTTAATGATTTATTATATGTCGAGAAATGAACTTATTATGGCGAGGAAATGTGCCTATAGAGTACTTAATCTTTCACAAAACCCTTCAACAAAAGCAGGCGTTCATATAAAACTTGGGTTCTCCTATACATTTGATACGTACTTTCAAGCAATGCATCATTTAGAAGAGGCTACTGCTTTAGCTGAAAAATATGAGCTAAAAGATGTCTTGCATCTAATTCGAAATAACAATATTCCTTTTATAGCTGCACATTTTAAAAAGGTGGAAGGTATAACCACCGTAGATAAAAGTGAACAGGCACATATTGAAATTGCAAAAGGGAATAAAGACAAAGCGATTGAGATATTAAGTAATATCCCATTAAATAGCCCTTTTAGACTATATTACATGGGAAAAGCAAAACATGATAAACGACTGTTGTTGCAATCTCATAAGGATTTTATTGAGAAGCGCAGTGATTATTTCTTTAGTAGGTTACCTCTCAATATATTGAAGACAATGTGAAAAAATATTCCGAGAGTGGTGAAGAAGAATTAATTAAATGAAAACTAAATAGGTGATTAACGATTCAACTTTTTCTAACCTTATATTCCTTAGGAGGTAATAAAATGAAAAAGGTAAAATCTTTTCTTTGTATGGCTGTATTGGTGATGATGATTTCTTTAGTTCCTGGTAATATTTCTGCTGATTCCGGTGTGTCTATACAAGCCGACCCTGATCTTGGACCGTTAGACTAAAAGTAAAGAGAATTTACGTAGTCTATTAGGAAAAGAATCAAGACCAAGAAAAAAATACAGTATTACTGGTAGGAAGCGTGACAAGGAGCACTAATGCAAGATGAAAAGGTTGAATCGTTTTTTATATATTTTTACTACTTATTACTTCGCAAGAAATTGATATGTTCATATTCAGGGAACGTTCTGCTACTTTCCTCATTAAAAAATGCATGTCCTTCTTTCCTTAAAGATGGTTTTTTAATCATAAACACACCTACTCGATAATAAACTTATACAAACCAATCATTCCGAAATGTCTGAGGTGAGAGCATGTGTGGCTTTATTTCTGGTTACACACATAAATCAGCTAATTTGTATATATAAATAACAGAATATTAAGTAAAATACAATAATGGATGTAGACATGTAAAAACAAGTATACATAGCGACTTATTTTATGATTTCAACATATATGCAGGCCACTAATGGAACACCTTGTCTCAATACCACCTCGGAAATATACAACTCAGGGAGGCGAACGGTGTGCACGATTACATCAAAGAAAGGACTATCAGGATAGGAAATTACGTCGTGGAGACAAAGAAAACTGTCCGAGTGATAGCGAAAGAATTTGGTGTTTCTAAAAGCACAGTCCATAAAGACTTAACAGAACGATTACCAGAGATTAATCCAGAATTGGCAAACAGGGTAAAGAAGGTTCTTGAGCATCATAAGGCTATCCGTCATTTGCGTGGAGGAGAAGCAACGAGAAAAAAATATAAAATCGAGCCTAAACATACAGAGGAGGCAAAGCCAGTAGGATAAGTGGTTATAACAAAATTAGTGAAAATTAAAGAGGCTGAGACAAAAGAATGAATAAACAGTGAAAAACGAACGATTATTAGTTTGGGTTTAATTATCGTTCGTTTTTTGATTAGGATCATTCATTTAGCATCTGAAATATGCAAGACTCCCGCGGGAACAGCACGAGTCCGAAGATCCACTTGGTAACGTATTTTTCTTTACTAAGTTAGCTGATGCTGTGCCCGCGGAAAGAGCGTATATTTTAATGGTGCGGCGATGATACTCCTATTGATAACATGGTTATTCGTATTTTGAGTAAAGAAGTTGTTAGTTACCCCCGGGCCTCTTTAGGATGTGATTAGACCGTATTCGTTAATGATATTATTTAAACATTTATCCCTGTCGAATTTCCTAGACAAAATTTAAATAAAATGCAGTTAATTGTAGAGTTTTGTGGTAAAATATTATATTAGTAGCAGTATGGATAAAAAAGAGATAGTAATCTAAGTAGGAGGATCTGAACCCATGTTTTCTAGGGATATTGGAATTGATCTTGGTACAGCCAATGTATTAATTCATGTTAAAGGAAAAGGAATAGTTTTGAATGAGCCATCCGTTGTGGCGATGGACCGACACACAGGAAAAGTGCTAGAGGTTGGTGAGGCTGCAAGAAAAATGGTTGGACGTACACCAGGGAACATAGAAGCAATTCGTCCATTAAAGGATGGAGTAATTGCTGATTTTGATGTTACAGAAGCTATGCTGAAGCATTTTATCAATAAAATAAACGTAAAAGGAGTTTTGTCTAAGCCGCGTATACTTATCTGTTGTCCAACCAACATCACGAAGGTTGAGCAAAAGGCTATTAAAGAAGCAGCGGAAAAATCAGGTGGTAAAAAAGTTTACCTAGAAGAAGAGCCAAAGGTAGCAGCAATTGGTGCTGGTATGGAAATCTTCCAGCCGAGTGGAAATATGGTTGTTGATATAGGTGGAGGTACGACAGATGTAGCCGTTTTATCAATGGGCGATATTGTGACATCTGAGTCCATTAAAATGGCCGGTGATAAATTTGATATCGAAATTTTACAATACATAAAGAAAAAGTACAAACTATTAATTGGTGAAAGAACTGCAGAAGAGATAAAAATAAATGTGGCAACGGTATTCAAGGGTGGAAGAAATGAAGAAATGGAAATCCGAGGTCGTGATATGGTATCAGGATTACCACGTACTATTTCCGTTAATTCTACTGAAATTGAAGCAGCATTACGTGAATCCGTATTCCTAATCGTACAGGCTGCAAAATCTGTACTAGAACGTACGCCACCAGAATTATCTGCTGATATTATTGACCGAGGGGTCATTCTAACAGGTGGCGGAGCATTAATTCACGGTATTGATGAGTTACTTGCAGAAGAGCTTAAGGTGCCTGTTTTCATTGCAGAGGAGCCAATGAGCTGTGTAGCAAAAGGTACAGGAATGATGCTGGAAAATATTGATAAGATTGAACGCAAAAAAGTTATCTAACGGAATGAAGACCTGTTAAAAATCAGATCGAGGAGGGGACGTCTTGTTAAGAGGCTTTTATACGGCTGCAAGCGGGATGATTGCTCAGCAACGTCAACAGGAAGCTTTTTCTAACAATATTTCCAATGCTAATACTCCAGGATATAAAGCCGATCAGACAAGCTTGCGAGCATTTCCGGAAATGTTATTGAATCAAATGGGTGGAAAAGAAGTTCCCACAAGTACATCGATGCATGTACCTATACAACAGCCAATTGGCTCATTAAATACAGGGGTGTATGTTCAGGAAACCATTCCAAACTTTACCCAGGGTGATATGAGAGAAACTGGTATTGCCACGGACCTTGCAATCGTTAATGGTGAATTACCCGATGAGGCCGGAAGTTTATTTTTTACTGTTCAAGACACTGATGGAGAAATTCGTTACACTAGAAATGGAAATTTTACGGTTGATGGACAAGGGTATTTAGTAACAAATCAAGGCTTCTACGTGCTTGATCAGTCAGGAGAGCCGATTTATACAAATGGAATGGAGTTTAGCGTAACACCAGACGGCTTGCTGCAAACTCCCGAGCAGTCTGTTAATTTGGGAGTAGCGTATGCAACAGATGCTAATGGGTTAACGAAAGAAGGAAATGGGTTATATGCAGGAGACGCTGCAGATTTACCCCCAGGCGTAACATTTTCAATCAAACAAGGATTTCTTGAAAGGTCAAATGTAGATTCACTTCAATCTATGACGCAAATGATGGAGTCTTATCGATTGTTTGAGACGAATCAACGAGTATTGAAAGCTTATGATGAGAGTATGGGGAAGGCAGTAAGCGAAATTGCGCGTCTAGTCTAGGGGGAATAAGGTATGTCCAGAACGATGATACAAGCAGCAGTCACAATGAATCAACTGCAAAATAAATTGGATCTAATCGGAAATAATATGGCGAATAGTCAAACAACTGGCTTTAAAAGCAGACAAGCCGATTTTTCTTCTTTATTATTTCAGCAAATGAATAACATGACAGACCCTGCAAATGCAGAAGGTAGACTAACACCGGATGGACTACGTATTGGAGCAGGTGCAAAACTCGGTTCAACAAATATAAATCTCTCACAAGGTACGCTCACTGAAACAGAACGAGCATTAGATACGGCGCTTTTGGGTGAAAATCATTTTTACCAAGTACAAGTAGTCGAAAATGGTGTAACAGAAACGCGTTATACCCGTGATGGAGCGTTTTACTTAAGTCCTATGAACAATGATCAAGAAGTTATGTTAACCAACAGTGATGGCAGCCCAATACTTGGAGTAAATGGACCTATTCTAATAGAAGAAGGCTTTGATGATATTGCTATTCAGCCAAATGGTCAGATTGAGGTAAGAAGAGGAAACCAAACGGAGGTTGTTGGTCGACTTGCAATTGTTGAAGCCGTTCGACCTCGATTATTAGAGGCTACGGGGAATAATGAGTTTAAATTACCAAACTTAAATGAGCTTGGTTTTAATTTCGGTGAAATTATCCAAAATGTAGGCGACAATGAGTCTTTATTAAAAAGCGGAGCATTAGAAATGTCTAATGTAGATATATCAAAAGAAATGTCAGATTTAATCATGACACAACGTTCATATCAATTTAATGCAAGAACCATATCTATGAGTGATCAAATGTCAGGCTTAGTAAATCAATTACGCTAATGTATTAACTTGCTCATAAGAATTAAAATGTTATGCCTATGTATTTTTAAAGGAATAAGGAGAAACAAATCATGTCTATAAATCAAGAGGATCGAGCAATGTCGGAAAAAAAACCTAAGAGGCCTTCTAAATTTCAGCGATTTTTAAATCGGATGAAAGAGAAAAAGGATCGTCCTGTTGAAGCGGAAAGAAAAACGAGAAAATCTCAAAAACAGAAGCAAAAGCAGGAGAGAAAAATGGGAAAAAGACCAAGGTTGCGGATTTTCCCCATTTGGTTACGGATCATTGTCGTTCTTCTTTTTTGTGCTATTGCATTAGTGGCAGGATTAATGATTGGATACGGTGTAATAGGCGATGGCACTCCGGTAGATGTATTAAAGAAAGAGACTTGGCAGCATATTATTGATATAGTAACTAAAACAGAATAAAATGAAAGCATCTAGTCGAATATCAAAGAAGATTAGATGCTCTTTTTTATCCCGCATATAATCGGCAGTAAGCCCCTCATTTCAAGTAATGAAGAAAAACCAATATGGGGAAGTGATGGATCAACTGCCGGTAAATGTCCGATTGGTTCACCTAACCATCCGTGGGGATAAACCAACCTCCCACGGATAGAAGTTTCACTTTATCCCACATACAATTTGCAATAAGATTCCCCACTTCAAGTAATAAAGAGAAACCAAAATTGGTAAGAGGGGGAACGATTGCCAGTAAATGTCCGATTGGTGCAAAGGCCTTTAGGTCATACCCTTGTGGTACGAACAATCCGTGGGGAGGAAACAAAACCCTGGTTGAGTTTTCCTTAGTAGAGGTCTACCTCTCTTCATTCGATTAGTTTTATTGAAATTTTATATGGGAACACAGTTGATTTCCAAAAACAGACGGTTGTTTTCACCGTAAATGTTTTTCTCCGGCAAATAAAATGGCAGCATTGCAATGGACAGAAAATTTTTAACAATAAAATTAAAAAAGGAGAGATCTTATGAATATTGAACAAATTAAAGAAACGATCCCACACCGTTATCCTTTCCTATTAGTAGATCGGGTTACGGAAATAGAAGAGGGAAAAAGGGTATCTGGGATAAAAAATGTATCTGCTAATGAACCGTTTTTTCAAGGGCATTTTCCGGATTACGCAGTAATGCCAGGCGTTTTAATACTTGAAGCACTTGCTCAAGTTGGAGCAATTGCAATGCTCGGTTTAGAAGAAAATAAAGGGAAGATAGGATTTTTAGCTGGCGTTGACAAGTGTCGATTTAAAAGACAAGTGAAACCAGGTGATCAATTGCATATGGATGTAGAGATAGTGCGATTAAAAGGTCCAGTTGGTAAAGGAAAAGCTATTGCTAAAGTGGATGGAGAAGTTGCCTGTGAAGCTGAGATTATGTTCGCTATAAAATAGTCTTCTTTTTTAAAAGTTAAGAAAGTATAAAATCAGTGCAATGACTGCGTTAAGCCAAGTAGTTATTTTGAAATGTTTGATGTATATTGGCAATGCTCCGACTAATTACTTCGCTTTCCGCGGGCACGGCTTCAACTAACTTTGCAAAGAAGAACACGTTGCAAAGTGGATTTTCGGCTCGCGCAATTCCCGCAGGAGTCTACGTAATTAGTCTCCGCTATGAGAAGGTGCAACAATTCTTGTCATAAGTAATAGGTTGACTTTTTTTACAATGGGTAAAGTAAAAATCGCTATCCGTGAGTATAAAAGCAGTTGTGTTACTTCATGCTAGCGTTGTAGAGCCTGATAATAGCGAAGGCCGGCCACTTCAACTCCTGTGGGAAATGTTTGACCTGAAGATCCACTTTTTTGAGCGGGTTTTGCTAAAAAAGTTAGCTGAAGGACAAACGCCACGGAAAGGGAAGTGGGCAGCCGGAGTGGTGGTCAAGCAGTAGCTATTATTCCATAATAGCTATTAGAGAAAGCGTGAATCTGAGCATTTAGTGATAAGGACTGAGCGAATTTCGCTCAGTTTTTCTTAGACTGTTGGTTAAGGGAAGGCAGTAATCCAGCTGGTTTCTCTGGTTCAAATGTGTATACATGTTAAATTTAAGGTAATTTTTGAAAAAAATTGTATGACTTCTTTTGAAATGGTTATGCTAAGACAGATAACGAACAACAAAAGGAGGTAAAATACATGAAGAAAAAACTTCTAGTGAAGTTTGGTGCACCAGTATTAGCGTTGTCTTTAATCGCAGCATGCGGAATAGATGACGATCAGGATCCAGTAGAGGATGAGGCACCTCTAGATCAACAGGAAGAAGATAATATCGATGACAATCCTGCTGATGATAATGGAGGAATGAATGAAGAAAATCCTGACATGGAGAATGATGGTAACGACACTGACGAAAATAATGATAATAACATGATGGATGATGAAAACAAAGATGAGAATGGAGAAGGAAATCAATAACATTTCATCTCTTCACTCTTAATGTAGGTTTTTATCCCACATTTACTGGCAGTAAGCCCCCCACTTCAAGCAATAAAGTGAAACCACTATTGGTAAGTGAGGATCGCCTGCCAGTAAATGTCCGATTGATTCAAAGGCCTTTAGGTCCATACCCTTGTGGTACTAACAAGCCGTGGGGGATAAACAAACCCCCGCGGATTGAAGTTTCACATTATCACTAAACAAGCAGAACAAATCCTAAAGTAGGAAAGTTCTGCTTTTGTTATTCTAGGAAATTATAAAATAGCCCATGTGGTGTTGAACCGCGTCCAGCTACAGCGCCCAGAAACGAGGCCGACTTTACAAATCGCCCTAATCTAGGTCATCATCGGCTCGCAAGCTCACTGTGATTCTTTTATCTCCGTTGATTCGCTCCAGTCGCTACGTTTTTAATCGGACGCTTGCGCTTTTGTTCTATTTTACATTATTTCTTATACGTTTAAAACTTGTGATGCGAAACTTCTACAATGAACAAGGGGAACTAAAGCGAGATATCAACTCGATTGCCAAGCGATGGATGCGGTGCTGTAGGTGCAGATTGGTCGAGCATTTCTTGCAATTGTACGCCTTGCGTTTCCATTACTTTCATAGCATTTTTCATCACGGCAATACTTGCATCAGAACGAACTTGTTGATTTGCCATAGTAACAGACAATGCAGCAATATCCATAAAATCAGGCCTTTCTACTTAAAGTTAGTTTGAGCTATATTTAGTATAACATAGGTGGAAAGACCTAGGCATCTAATCTATAAATTATTTCATAATGGTTATCGTAAAATGAGATAATTTGTGTTTATCCCGCATATAACTGGCAGTAAGATCCGCACTTTAAGCAATAAAGTGAACCCAATATGGGTAAGTGTGGAACAACTGCCAGTAAATGTCCGATTGGTTTAACTAACCATCCGTGGGGAAAAACAAAACCCCCACGGATTGAAGTTTCACTTTATCCCGCATATAACTGGCAGTAAGATCCGCACTTTAAGCAATAAAGTGAACCCAATATGGGTAAGTGCGGAACAACTGCCAGTAAATGTCCGATTGGTTTAACTAACCATCCGTGGGGAAAAACAAAACCCCCACGGATGGAAGTTTCACTTTATCCCGCATATAACTGGCAGTAAGATCCGCACTTTAAGCAATAAAGTGAACCCAATATGGGTAAGTGTGGAACAACTGCCAGTAAATGTCCGATTGGTTCACCTAACCATCCGTGGGGATAAACAAAACTCCCCACGGATTGAAGTTTCACTTTATCCCGCATATAACTGGCAGTAAGCCCCCCACTTCAAGCGATAAAGTGAAATGAATATGGATAAGTGTGTGGTCGCCTGCCAGTAAATGTCCGATTGGTTACAGGGCCTTAGGTCATACCCTTGTGGTACTACCAATCCGTGGGAAATATCACCTTCACGGATGGAAGTTTCACTTTATCTTTACATATGAGATGATAAAGTATTCTATTTTTTTGCTTCATTGGCAGCAGCTAATTCTTTTTTTGCGGAATGAATCTCTACATCCGTCTGCTGGTTTTCAAGCTTTTGTTTATTTTGTCTTTGCGCTTTTACTTTGTCCGTTATTTTTTTTGAAGTAGCAGATGCCGTTTGTTTTACATTTGTGAGTTTCCCCTTAGCTGAATTTCCAAATTTCTTGGTTATTACTACCGTATTATCTTTTGTATTTACCATCTGCTTTGAAATATCTTTACGAAGCTCTCTCCCTGTTTTAGGGGCTAATAGTAAGGATGTAATGGCACCAACAGCAGCACCCATTAATGTCCCTGATATAACTTGTTTTACATTGATCGATCTCTTCGTTTCAGTTTTAGCCATTCTTTCTCCTCCTGTTAATATGATGTCACCGCGTAACAAAAGATAGGAGATGTTTTAATCTCACTCATACAAGCATGTGACTTTAGCTAATTATAAGTTCATTACCCCTAATCTATAAGAATAAAACGGTAAAATTAAATATATTTAAATTATACCCAATCATTTTAAATCATCTGAATATATACCAAAACCATTTATATTCATAGTAAAATAGATTTACAACTAATAAAAATAAAATCAGGAGGTAAATAGATGGAACAACGAATTACATCGGTATATATTATTTCTCCACAAACGAAAGCTATCTTATTAAAGGAACGATCCTACTTTCGCTCTATTATTTTGGAAGGAAATATGCAGAGAAGGTCTTTACATAAACCAGAACAGATAATTAACAATAGTTGTTTATTATATGGATCGACGTTAGACGGAAGAAGGAAGGCTGTGAAGCGTATATTAAAATCGTCTAGCAAACTCCCAGTTCCTATAATTCCAGAGAAGGGTGTTTACATGCTACCTACTGCCTCAATAAAAAATAAAAGCTGTGTTTGGTTGGCTTATCATCATATTGATACTTATGAAAAGTACAAAGATCAGACTTATATTAAATTTTTTGATGGCAATGACTTACTAATTAATATCTCGCATAATGCGTTTGATATGCAATATAAGCGAACTAGCCAATTAATCGTACATATGAATAGAGGGTTTTTATTCGACCAACGTAGTTTCCGAAATCGATATTTTAAATTTTAATACAGATAAATAAGAGACGGACGCAAAGAAATTAAGATTTAGTTGGGTGGACAAGCTGGTAGCTCAGAATAGGGAACAATATGTTTCTTTTTTTTTACGTAAATTTACTTGTTTTGAAAACGCTTTTGTTGTTAAACTTATAAAGTGGTATAATGACTGACCGGTAAGTCAGGATTTTATTGAAACTATTCGTATAGTTATTACGTAAAACAGGTGGTGACGAGATTGAATGAGAAAAAGATGAAGTTAATTGAAGCAGGAATGAAATTAATTGCTGAAAAGGGGTACTTTAACACTTCTATTCAAGAAATTGCGAATGAGGCTGGTGTATCAAAAGGTTCTTTTTACATATATTTCCCATCGAAAGAAGATTTCCTTACTACAGCTTTTCTAGATTTCCACCGCCATATTACTTTGGAAATGAAGCAAGCAAAGAGTAATGGAAAAACACCTAAAGAGAGTTTTGCAAATCAAATCACTGTTCTAATTGATTATATCTATAAGCATAAGGCTTATATTATGATGTATTTTCGTGAAAATATATCAATTGGGCAAGATATGGATAACCAAATATGCAACTTAAAGATAGAGAATTTTAATTGGATGAAGGAAAATCTACGAGATATCTATGGTAATCAAATAGATGTAATGATTATTGATGCTGTTATACAAGTAGAAGGTCTCATTCATGGTTATTTAAAGTGGTTGGTAATAGATGATATTACAATTGATAAATATCGAGCAGGTATGTTTATCGTTAGACGGTTAGATGATTTAATTAAAGGAATGCTAGAAAATCAGGAAGAGCCGCTAGTCAAAGCCTCAGAAATACCTTCTGATTATCATAATGCAACGGAGCATGAGCGTTTTAAGCAACCTTTTCTAGCAGCATTAAGAAAGTTAGAGTCGAAAGTAGCTGAATTACCATTGAGTAGAGCTAAAGAGTCTCAACTCTATCAGGTGATACAGGCCATACAAAATGAGGCAGATAGTAATGAGCCACAAACTGTAGTTATTCAAGGGTTGTTAGCTCACTTTACTGGATATCCTGAATTGAATGAAGAAGTTAAACAAATTGCTACAGTGTTCGATGTTGAACTATTATGATGTGTTAAAGATAAGAGAGGAGTCGAATAGATGAAAAGATTAAGTATAGGTCTTGCGGGATTATTATTAATGGTTCTGCTAGCTGCATGTAATCAAGAAGAGGATAAGAAGCAAGGCGAAGAGAGAGTAACCCCAGTTGAGATGGAGGAAGCGACGGAAGGGGATATCGTTATCGATAAGACAGTTTATGGACGAACACAACCATTGACATCAACTCCTATTATGGTTCAAAATCCTGGAGAAGTAGACACGTTGGAGGTTGAGAATGGGGACCAGGTCAATGAGGGCGATCTGATAGCTACTATAAAGACACCGGCAGGTAAACAAAATATTAGAGCTTCTCGAGATGGAGAAATTGCACAATTATCGTTAGGTAAAGGTGAGATTGTTTCAACGGAAAATCCATTAGCATTGATCGTTGATTTAGAAAAGATAAAGCTACAGTTTACGGTAACAAATGATATCCGTTCCTTATTAGATAAAGAAGACAAATTAACTACCATTATTAATGATAAAGAATATAAAGCAAAAGTTACTTCAATAGGAACAATACCTGATGATACAGGTCTATATCCAATTGAAGCAACTATAGAGAATAAGGATAATGATTTATTGCCAGGAATGACTGGAAAATTGCATATTCCAGAAAAACGAATTGATTCCGCCGTTATCGTTCCTACAGAAGCAATTGCAGAGGAAAATGACGAGTCATTTGTTTATGTGATAAGAGATAATAAGGCTGTTCGTACTATAGTTTCGATTAAAGAATCACAGTCAAATCAAACTGCTATTGAGGGTGACGTTAAAGCTGGGGATCAGATTGTTGTAAATGGTCAGCTGACATTAACTGATGGTAGTAAGGTCAATGTCGTGAAAGGGGAATAAATTTTGAAGCTTGTAAAAACATCAGTAAAACGTCCTGTCGGCGTTATCATGATTGTTCTGGCCATTCTTGCATTGGGAGCCGTTTCACTCCGTAGCTTAACGGTTGATTTATTTCCAAAAATAGATCTCCCAGTTGCAGTGGTCGCAACCACTTATGATGATGCTGCACCACAGGAGGTAGAGAATTTAATAAGTAGACCAATCGAATCTGCAGTAAGTACTGTAGAAGGTATTGAAACAGTTCAATCGCAATCGCAGTCTGGCTCCTCACTTGTAATGCTAATGTTTAGCAATGGAACAGATTTAGATCAGGCATTGTTAGATGTGCGTGAAAGTGTGGATCAGGTTAAAGGGATGCTGCCAGATAGTGCAGGCGAACCAAATATTATGCGATTTAATCCAGATCAGATGCCTGTAATGTGGGTAGGACTGACTGGTCAGGATGCAGCAGCGTTAACAGAGGTTGCCGATGATCAAGTTGTGCCATTCTTTGAAAGACAAGGTGGAGTGGGCTCTGTTTCTGTTGAAGGTGGAAAGGAAAGAGAAATTCAATTAATCTTGGATGAATCCAAACTTCAACAGTATGGGGTAACGACACAATCTATTGTTCAATCATTAAATAGTACGAATCAATCAGCCTCAGTTGGAACCGTTGAAAAAGGAAATAAGGATCTTCAACTCCGTATTACTGGCGAATTTTCATCAGTGGAAGATATTAAACAAACGATTGTTCAAACTGAAGCAGGTGCTACGATACACGTAGAAGACGTGGCTAAGGTTAAGGATGGTTTTAAAGAACAATCCAGCCTAACACTTGTAAATGGTAAACCATCAGTCGTTTTATCTGTTTTGAAAAAAACAGATAGCAATACGGTTGAAGTGGCTACAAATATCGAAGACAGTATCAAAGAAATAAAACAAGAATTACCATCTGATGTCAATTTAGATGTGATTATTGATACATCTGACTTTATTCAAATGTCTATTGATTCGGTAGTTCAAAACATATTAATCGGTGGGATTATCTCCATCTTTATCTTGTTGTTATTTTTAAAGAGTATTCGCGCTACGATTGTAATTGGTTTATCAATTCCAATTGCAATTATTACAACCTTTACGTTAATGTATTTCACTGGCGAGACGTTAAATATCTTAACACTAGGAGGGCTAGCATTAGGTTTAGGAATGATGGTGGATAGCTCCATCGTTATACTGGAGCATATTTACTCCTTCAGACAAAAAGGTTATAGTTTGAAGGATTCAGCAATAAAAGGTGCATCTGAACTGGCTCCTGCCGTTATTGCTTCTACAACAACTACCCTAGTAGTATTTCTACCTATTATTTATGTAGAAGGAATAGCATCAGATTTATTTACACCGCTTGCTTTAGCCGTCTCATTTTCGTTAATTACTTCGTTGGTTGTTGCGGTTACACTTGTTCCGATGCTTTCTTCAAAATTACTGAAAAAAGCAATCAAGGATGGAGGAAGACGATATTGGTTTGATCGTTTCTTAGATTGGATCAATGATCGTTATCGCAGTATCTTAAAATGGGTATTGGGTCATCGAAAAACGTCAGTATTTGTTACCATCCTAGCCATTGTTGGTAGCTTGGCGTTGACACCATTTATTGGAGCTGAATTTATTCCTTCTGCTGATCAAGGTCAGATGGAGGTTCGTATTGAAACAGCCTCTGGAAGCTCTTTGAAGCATACCGAAGAGGTTGTTGAAAAGGTGAATAAGGAATTAAAGGCATTTGATTCCGTCATTGAAACAAATTATGTAAGTGTCGGCGGAGGAGGCTTTGCCGGAGCTGGTGGCGGTGGTGCGAACCAGGCAATTTACACCATGCAGTTAATCCCTTCATCAGAGAGAGAGAAGACAACAAATGCTGTTGTCCAGGAAATGGACGAAGCACTTCAGGATATTCCTGGAGCTGAGATCACAGTAAGCTCAATGGATTCGGGCATGAGTATGGGAGAACCTATTCAAATAAAATTAAACGGTCCAGAGCATGAAGTGTTAACAGAACTTGCGGATCAAGTTGTCGATGAAATATCCACAGTAGATGGAATTTATAATCCAGAATCAGCTGCATCTGATGGTGTACCGCAGATGAATATTACCGTTGACAAAGATAAAGCAGCAATGTACGGTTTGACTCAGGAACAGGTTCTTGGCCAAGTGCAGCTACAATTTACGGGCCAAGTAGCTACAAAGTATCGGGAAGATGGTCAGGAAATGGATGTTAGCCTTATGTATCCAAAGGATCAGCGTAGTTCAATAGAAGATTTACATGATATGAAGATTCAAACAATGCAGGGATCAACCATTTCACTTGATGAAGTAGCTGAATTTAAGCAAATGAGCGGACCTGTTAGCTTACTAAGAGAGAACCAGCAACCACAGATGAATGTTACGAGCCAGATAGTTGATAGAGACTTAGGAAGTATATCATCAGACGTAGAATCAGTACTTGCGAGCATGAATTTACCAGAAGGCTATAGCTATGAAATTGGTGGTCAGTCCCAAGACATGACAGATTCATTTACTGATTTAGCAATTGCGTTGGTCTTCTCGATTTTCCTTGTTTATGCAGTGATGGCTATACAATTTGAGAATTTCTTATTCCCATTAATTATTATGTTTGCAATGCCTGCAACTGTAATTGGGGTTATGCTCGGACTGTTTATCGCGGATATTCCTCTTAGTATTCCTGCTTTTATTGGAATAATCATGCTTGCCGGTATTGTTGTGAATAACTCGATTGTATTAGTTGATTATATAAATCTTTTACGCAAAAAAGGGAAAGATCGTTATGAAGCAATTTTAGAAGCAGGACCAAGCAGGCTACGTCCTATTGCTATGACAACATTAACAACGATTTTAGCAATGGTACCATTAGCGCTTGCTCTTGGTGAAGGTGCTGAAACACAGCAACCATTAGCGGTCACAATAATATTTGGGTTAGGCGTTTCAAGTATCTTTACACTACTATTAATTCCTGTAATCTACACACTGTTTGATGATTTAACAGCAAAAATTACAAGAAGAAATAAAAATAAAGAAGAAGCTTAGGTGATAAGAAGCTGCTGAGATAAAGCGATAAAGCCCATTCTAAAGGTGAACAATACACTATCTTGGGAAAGATACGTAGACTCCTTGGCAAGCGAAGTATATTTCCCAGCAGCTTCGTTAGGGACAAAAGAATTTTTAGCGATGTAAAACCGAAACTTTATCTGAAATATTTAGATAAAGTTTCGGTTTTGGAAATAGATCATTCATTCATCGCTTAGTCAAATGCTTGCTTTCTGTGGGCACGTCTTCAACTATTTTACTTTTGTCCCAGCCACTTTCCTGATCAGTCAAGTATTAATATTTGTTAGTTAATTATTTCCGGATTCAAAAACCTTGTGAATTTGGGCGTGCTTTTTTTCACTTCTCACTAATTTTAACCTGAGTACATCCGCAAAAAATGTATTTGATTAACTTTATTGAGTTAATTTCATAATATAGAGCCCTTGGGGCTCAAGACTTTAAAGACATAAAAATTAGAGCACCTCCCCAAATCCTGTATAATGTTAGTTACCACACAAACATAAACAGAGAGGTGAGATGCCC
>NZ_JAWDHA010000082.1:0-16088 GCF_034190895.1 Virgibacillus sp. M23
GGAAAGGGAAGTGGGCAGCTGGAGTGGTGGTCAAGCAAGCAGTAGCTATTATTCCATAATAGCTACTAGAGGAAGCGTAAATCTGAGCATTTAGTGATAAGGAATGAGCGAATTTTGCTCAGTTTTTTTAATAGTCTAGGAAATTATAAAATTTAAAAATGTAGATAAATATCGTCGTGCTGAGCCGCGTCCAGCTCCAGCATCCAGAAATGATGCGACTTCACGAATCGCCCTAATCTAAGTCATCATTGGCTTGCAAGCTCACCGTGATTTCTTTATCTCCGTTGACTCGATCCAGGCGCTACGTTTCTAATCGGGCACTTGCGCTTTTGTTCATGGTTCAGAGCAAGTCAAGTATTTACGGAGGCTACGTTCATTTGTTCCATTTTTTTATACAGCAATTTTTAAGAATAGTCGTTTCTGAACATAGCGGGTATACACTTTGGATTCTCAAGCTCTATAATTACAATACTTTTGATGTGTAACTATTTTATGTAGTATTCCTATTGCTGTATAATATGTTGTGGTGAAGAGAAGGGAGTGAATTGAATGATACGAACAATCAAGATATACATATATGCTAGTTTACTTGTACTCGGAACGTATTTTCAATTAAAACGAGTACAAAAATCTGTTAATCAACTAACGAAAGAAGAAATTTTTATTCAGCCAAGAAGTGTATCAAGGAAAGTAATGAAGCGAACTGGCAGTATGGTTATGGTCAATGGTCAGGAAAAATTACCAAAGGGACCTGTTTTATTTGTAGCGAACCATCAAGGCTTATTCGACATTTTAACGTTACTTGGGCATCTTGGAAAGCCGGTTGGATTTATAGCCAAAAAAGAAATACAAAAGCTTCCAATAATAGCTTCATGGATGGAATTAGTACATTGTGTATTCATTGATCGCACGGATCGAAGACAATCTGTTAAAGCAATTCACCAAGGAATAGAAAATTTGAAAAGTGGTCATTCCATGGTCATTTTCCCAGAAGGTACAAGAAGTAGAGGAAGTAGCTTAAATCCCTTTAAGCCAGGAAGCTTCCAATTAGCATTAAAGGCTAATGTACCTATCGTACCTGTTGCAATTGATGGTACTTATCAAATGTTTGAGGAAAGAAATGGCAGAATAAGTCCATCATGGGTTACATTGACGATTGAAGATGCAATATTTCCAGAAGAGTATAATGGAAAAAACTCTTCAGAGATCGCTGAACAAGTTCAGAGTGTTATAAAAAGGCGATTGCAAATAGATGGTGCAGATGATCGGATGACGTCAAGCGGTGACCAACAAGTGTCGACTACATAGATGAAAGTAAACCTTCAATCAGTGGGAATAACCAAAACCCCAACTGATTGAAGGTTTACTTTATATAAACGTTTTTTCGTTAAGAGAGAGTACTACTTATTAACAATGTATAAAGGGCTTTTCTGATAAGTTGGTAAAAAAGCTTACGAGAGGACTGTTTTACATGATTTTTTCATATTAAATTTCATTATGTACCGTAGTATGGCATATCCTTTGCTACTTCTAACTCATGATGAACCTCGTCAGCATATCCTTGCATCGTAGCAACTTCTAGCTTCATCATACTTCTAGCATTTATCCCCCGCATATAACTGGCAGTAAGACCCCGAGTTCAAGGAAAAAAATGACCCAAATGTGGATAAGAGGGGATTCAACTGCTAGTAAATGCCCGATTGATTCTAGGGCCTTTAAGTCATACCCTTGTGGTACTACCAATCCGTGGGGAAAAACAAAACTTCCCACGGATTGAAGTTTCACTTTATATCCATGTACAGGTAGTTTCATTTTGGAAGAATTAGATATACTAATACTGAGGTGATAGAAGTGGTTCAAGGAACAGTGAACTGGAATACAGAGATAACACAAGAATGGTTGCAAAGCTATGTGGATGATTGGGTGAAATTTTATAAAAAGCAGACTAGGGATGGGGAGGTTGCTTCTTATATTCCAGAGTTAAATAAGGCCAATCCAAATCATTTAGGAATTTCTATAGTAGGAAATAATGGGGTAACTATAAAATCTGGGGATGTAGACATTCCTTTCACAATACAAAGTATTTCGAAGGTATTCTGTTTTATTATTGCCTGTATGGAGAGAGGCGTCTCCTATGTCCTCGATCGTGTGGATGTAGAACCTACAGGAGAAGCATTTAATTCGATCATGCATTTAGAAATGAGAAAATTAAAGAAGCCGTTTAATCCTTTTGTTAATGCAGGAGCGATCACGGTTTCTTCCATGTTGAATGGTAAAACGTCTGATGAGAAACTAGAGCCATTATTTATATTATTAGAAAAGATGTTAGGGTATCGTCCAGCATTAAATATTAATGTGTATGAATCAGAACGAGATACATCGATTCGAAATCGTGCAATTGGTTATTATCTATTAGAGTTAGATTACCTAGAATCAGATATGAATATAACCTTAGAAACTTATTTTAAGCAGTGTTCAATCGAGATTACGGTTGATGATTTAGCTACTATTGGCAGGGTGTTTGCTAATGATGGAATTGATCCTAATTCAGGTGTAGAAATTATTCCTCGTAAGATAGTCAGATTGGCTAAAGCACTAATGTTAACTTGTGGAATGTATGATGCATCTGGTAAGTTCGCTGCTTATGTAGGTATTCCTGCGAAAAGTGGTGTCTCAGGGGGGATTATTGCAGTTGCGCCACCAAGAGTGCGTGACGAGGAATTACCTTTTATAGATGGATGTGGAATTGGAGTTTACGGTCCCTCATTAGATGACAAAGGCAATAGTATTGCAGGAATAAAATTATTAAGGCATATTGCAACGAAGTGGGACCTGAGTGTGTTCTAGTAAAAATAATGGAGGTGAGCCTGTGTGTGGGAGATATACGCTACTGGCAGATGAGTTGGAAATCTTAACCACATTCGACTTGGATCAAGAAGCTATTGAAAATTATGAACCAAGCTATAATATTGCACCTGGACAAAGGATCTTAGCCATTATACATGATGGCAAGCAGAAACGGGCAGGGTTGTTACGCTGGGGACTTATACCTAGGTGGGCGAAAGATGAAAGAATCGGGTATAAGATGATAAATGCTCGTAGTGAAACGGCTCATCAGAAACCAAGCTTCAAACAGTTATTAATGCAGAAAAGATGTATGATAATAGCTGATAGTTTTTATGAATGGAAGAAAACGGAGAATGGTAAACAACCACAGCGAATACAAATAAAAGATCGTAAGTTATTTGCTTTTGCGGGCTTATGGGATAAGTGGGGGTACGGGGATGATGAACTCTTTACTTGTACTATACTAACAAAAGCTGCTAATAAATATGTGGAAGCTATTCATCACCGCATGCCAATTATTTTGCCAGTTGAAAAGGAAGATGCATGGATAAAGCCGACCAAGCAAAAACCTGAGGATACCCAACGATTTTTACAGTCACTTCAAGAAGAAGCGTTGAAATCCTATGCTGTTCAACAGTATGTTAATTCTGCTAAACACAATGATGAACAATGTATCCAGCCAATTACTTCTGCATAAATTGGTGATGCTAGGACAAACGTATTTTATTTAGATAGGAATAGAGGCTGGGACAAAACACAACTTCTTTACTCAAAATACGAAAAAATCATGTCTTTTGTCTCAGCCCCTATGTGTTTACTTCAAAAAGGTTCTATTATCGGTCTATCAAAACCTTCGCTTTTCGGGCACGACCTCAGTCTCTTCAAAAAGCACAAATCGCTTTTTTTAGAGTCTTTGAACTTGTGCTTTCCCGCAGGATAAGAAGGGCTTTGGTAGCATACATCCCACGCGGAAAAAGCGCTCTTCTTTTTCAAGGAGTCAACGTATGTTGACTACGTTTCGTATGATCATGATTGTTTGACTTTTCCCGTCATTACTAGATTATTATCCTTGTTCTGCCTTAGCTTGTTCTTTTTCCTCCTTAGCTACCTTCAGGAATTTCTTTGTTTCATAGACGACTACTCCAGATAAACCTAATAGTCCTATTAGGTTTGGCACAGCCATTAATGCATTCATAATATCTGATATTCCCCATACAATATCTAGTTTTTCCATTGACCCATATAATACAGCTAATACAAATACAACACGATAAATCGGTATGGCTTTATCATTGAATAAGTACGCAAAGCATTTTTCTCCGTAATAAGACCATCCTACTAAGGTTGAAAAAGCAAATAGAATGATACCAAATGTAACGATATATCCACCTGCATCTCCGAGGAATGCCGCAAATGAGGCAGCAGTTAAATCACCACCATCTAGCCCGCCTTGATACATGTCAGCCATTACGATTGTAATTCCTGTGATGGAACAAACGATAATGGTGTCAATGAAAACCTGTGTCATGGATACCAATGCCTGACGACCAGGGTAGTCTGTTTTTGCTGCAGCGGCAGCAATTGGAGCTGAACCTAGACCTGCTTCGTTTGAAAAGACACCGCGTGCAACACCATAGCGGATAACCGTACCTAAAATACCACCGCCAATTGCACTACCAGTAAATGCATCTTCAAAAATTAGTCCAACAACACCAGGAATAAGATCAATATTCATAACCATAATAATTAATCCACCAATGATATAAAATAAGGCCATAATCGGAACAAAGAAAGCGGTTATTCTGCCAATGCTTTTAATGCCTCCAAGTATAACTAGTCCTACCAGTATGGTAAGTACAATACCTGTTACCCATGTTGGTACATTAAATGTCCCTTGAAGGGCGTCAGATACAGAATTGGATTGCACCATATTTCCAATTCCAAAGGCTGCAATTGATCCAAAGATTGCAAATATAATGCCTAGCCATTTTGCATTTAACCCTTTTTCTAAATAGTACATCGGTCCACCAGACATCTGACCTTTACTATTCTCAACTCGATATTTAACGGCGAGAATAGCTTCGGAATATTTAGTAGCCATTCCAAATAATGCAGATATCCACATCCAAAATACAGCACCTGGCCCTCCGAGCACGACCGCAGTTGCAACACCTACAATATTCCCAGTTCCAATCGTTGCTGCCATTGCTGTTGTTAATGCTTCATAATGACTAATATCTCCTTTGGATTTTTTATCTTGTTTAGCAGGACTGAATGCTAGCTTTAACGCATAGGGTAGTGTGCGAAACTGTAAAAAACCTAAACGAAACGTTAGATACAAACCTGTTCCAACAATTAGTATCAATGTTGGCGGCCCCCATACAAAGCCACTTATAGCTTCGATGATATCCATCATTTTTTCTTTCCCCCCTTTTTATACTTATATTAAATATTCCGAAAAATACAAACGCATGTCAAGGGATTTTAGAGAATTAACTAGAAATTAATTTGGTGAAATAGGTATTGTAAATGCTGTTTAATAGCTATTTGAAGCCAAAATGAAGGGGAAAGAACAGTTCATACTCAATAGTTAGTAGACGATGTTAGATAGAAACCTTTGCCTGTCACCATAGAAGTTGCTTATAATAGAAATAAATGCAAAGCAGGTGTTATGATGATTCGAGTAATGTTTGTTTGCTTAGGAAACATTTGTCGATCGCCAATGGCTGAAGCGATATTCCGCGAATTAATAAAGCAAGCTAATTTAACCGATCAAATCCGGGTTGATTCAGGAGGGACTGGTAGTTGGCATATAGGTGAAGAACCGCATCATGAAACCAAATTAATTTTACAAAGAAACAATATTTCTTCCGATGGATTGATTGCAAGACAAATAAATGCAGACGATGCCAAACGATTTGATTATATTATTGCAATGGATGATCAAAATAAAGAAGATTTGCTCCAATTAGTTGGACAAAAGGATAACGTAATGATTGCTAAATTAATGGATTTTGTGAATGATCCAGAAGAAAACAGCATTCCTGATCCGTATTTTACGGGGAACTTTGACTATACATATAGGTTAGTTTCAACGGGATGCCGTCAGCTACTGGAATATTTAAAAGAAGAACATGCTATAAGTTAAGGAGTGATTTTAATGGGAAAACGAAAATTATTTTTAGGTGTAATGATTGGAGCAACAGTAGGGGGATTAGTTACATTATTTGATAAAGATACGAGATCATATAGTAAAGAAAAGCTCTCAACTGCTAAATCAGGTACAAGTTATTTGATGAAGCATCCTTCCGAAGCTGTTCACTCTATTCGAACTGCATTTGATACGTTTAATCGGAACTTTACAACTGGAGCTGAGAAAACAATAGATGCTCTTGAGCAAGTAGAAGCAACTCTAGATAAAGTTGCTAATAAAAATGAAGCCAACCGAATAGAATAAAGGAAATCACAAAATACCATTGACATGTGGATTTGATGATTGTTAGGGAGTGTGACAATGGAAAATGATATGATGAAGTTTGGAAAGCAGCTATATAAACGTATGGAAGAAGTAGATGTTTTTGGTTTAGCTGCACAACTTGCCTATTTCTTTCTATTGTCACTATTTCCTTTCCTATTGTTTCTAGTTACATTGGTTGGCTATCTTCCGATTGACGAACTAGCTGTGCTTGATATTATTTCAGATTATGCACCACCACAGATAGTTGAGCTAATAACTACAAACGTTACGCAATTAATTCGTCAGCAAAATGGTGGCTTACTTTCTTTTGGGATTATAGCTACTCTGTGGGCAGCATCTAATGGAGTAAATTCATTAATGCGTGGATTCAATCATGCTTATAAAGTAGAAGAAAACCGACCATTCATTGTATCGCGTTTAATCGCCATTGTGTTGACTATTGCAATGGTAGCTATTATCATCATCGCTTTGCTACTACCTATTTTTGGAAGAACCGTTGGTGCTTATCTTTTTTCATTTATTGGTTTGTCCGAAGGCTTTCTGACAGTATGGGGGGCATTACGCTGGGTTGTTTCCTCGATTGTTTTCTTAATCGTTTTCCTAGCACTTTATAAATTGGCTCCTAATAAGCGGATATATGTAAAGAATGTAATTCCTGGCGCTTTGTTTGCTACCATCGCTTGGCAACTCGTGTCACTGTGCTTTTCATACTATGTTAGTACCATCGGCAACTATTCTGCAACCTACGGTAGTCTCGGTGCAGTGATCGCCTTAATGATATGGTTCTATTTATCAGGGATAATTATCATGACGGGTGGAATAATTAATGCGGTTATCCGAAAAAACAGGCTGTTGAAGTAAATTATTTCAACAGCCGTAAACCATTAAGTATAACTAAAATCGTACTTCCTTCATGTCCTATTACTCCTAAAGGTAAGTCGAGAATCTGCATGAAATTAGACAAAATGAGTAGGATGATTACAGTAAGTGAAAAGACAATATTTTGTTTAACAATTTTATTCATCTTTTTAGAAAGCGTAATAGCATTGGTGATTTTAGATAAGTTATTTTTCATGAGCACGACATCTGCCGTTTCTAATGCAACATCTGTACCTTCACCCATAGCTATCCCAACATTTGCAGTCGCTAAGGCTGGACCATCGTTTATACCATCTCCAACCATCGCTACATTACTAAATTCACTTCTCATTTTTTTCACTTGCTCTACTTTTTCATCAGGCATACAGTTTGCTACATAACGATCTATTTTTGCTTCTGAGGCAATTGCTTTTGCTGTTAACTCATGGTCTCCTGTAAGCATAACAGTATAAATTCCCTGTTTCTTCAATTGCTTGATTGCTTTTATACTATCTTTTCGAACCGTATCCTTCATGCCGAATAATGCCACGATTTGATCCTTCTTTTTCACAAATACGACCGTTTTACCTTCCTCAGCCAGTTTATTTGCTCTATCAGCAAAAAATTTATCCTCTCCAATATAATCTGGTTTACCTAGCTCCCATTTCTTTTCATCTATCATTGCTGCGATTCCATTACCAGCTAGTGTAGTCACATTATCTATTTCACTAGTTATGGTAACATGCTGTTCCTGACAAAATCGGATAATCGCTTTTGCTAATGGATGGGTAGATTCCTGCTCCATTGCCATTGCAGTAGATAGAATAGTTTGTTTATCATGTTCTGGATGTACATAAAAATCAGTTACCTCTGGTTTTCCATTCGTGAGTGTACCTGTTTTATCGAGGGCTATAGCTCGAATATGGCTAATATTTTCGATATGAACCCCACCTTTAAATAACACCCCAGATTTTGCGCTGTTTGATATCGCTGATAGAGTTGCAGGCATAATAGATGCGACAAGTGCGCAAGGTGATGCAACGACCAAAAGAATCATTGCGCGGTATATACTATCCTGTAATGTCCACCCAAAAATTAGATAAGGAATAATCATCATAATTGCAACAGCCGCTAATACAGCTTTTACATAAACCCCTTCAAATTTTTCAATAAATAATTGAGACGGCGATTTTTCATTTTTAGCGGATTGAATCATTTGGACAATTTTTTGAAATAACGTTTCATTTGCAGGCTTTGTTACTTGAATAGATATAGAACCATCTAGCGCTATAGTCCCCGCGAACACATCTGCGTTATTTGCTTTATAAACAGGAATAGACTCTCCTGTAATAGCACTCTCATCAATGGATGTATTTCCTTGAACAATTGTTCCATCTACGGGAATCCTTTCACCTGCTCGTACATAAATAAGATCATCAACGTGAAGGCTGGAGACAGGGACAACCTCTCGACGATCATCCTTGATAAGAAGTGCTTCTTCTGGCTGCAGTTCCATTAATGAGGCTATTTCTTTATGACTTTTATTCATCGTGTACGTTTCTAAGGCTCCAGATAATGCAAATATAAATATTAAGACAGCACCTTCCGTCCAGTAGCCAATAGCTGCAGAACCAATGGCAGCTAGGATCATAAGCATCTCTACATTCAGCTCTTTGTTATGCAAGGTTTCTGTTATCCCCTCTTTTGCTTTGGCATATCCGCCAATCGTAAAAGCAATTAAGTGAAGCGTTACCCAGAGCTGATAAGAGATATAGGATTCGAAAGTCCATGTAAATAATATAAGTATGCCACTTAATAAGGCCGCGATTAATTCTTTATGTTCTTTAAGTTTATTAATAATAAATGAAGCTTTAGCTGGTTGCTTCATTGGACTATTCCATGTGTTAGTTTCTGCAGTCATGCAGTACACCTCCAAAAAGATAATTTAAATTAGTTATTAATTTATAATAATTATTAATTAGTATATGTTATTATATTACCATCGAATGAAATAAAGTCAAGACATAAAACGGAAAAATTTATCCCGCAGTAAGACCTCCACTTCCAGCAATAATGTGAAACCAATATGTAAGTGGGGGGAACAAGGTCAGTAAATGTCTGATTGGTACAAAGGCCTTTAGGTCATACCCTTGTGATACTACCAATCAGTGGGGGATAAACAAAACTCCCCGCAGATTGAAGTTTCACATTATCTATTGTAAAAATTAACCGAAAACTGTTACAATCTATATGAATTAATAAATATAACAACAAGGGGGAATAGTTTTGAGTAGATTTAGATTAGTGCTTTCATTATTTATTTTAATTGCAATTCTTGCCGCTTGCGGAAAAAGTGATGAGAATAATAACAGTGAAGGAGAAAAAGGTGTAACAGATAAAAGGTGGGAAGATATTCAAGAAGTAGGAGAGTTAGTGGTTGGCACTTCTGGAACATTAATAGCTGCTTCATACTATGATGGTGATGAGGAAAAGCAAGAACAGTTAACTGGATATGATGTAGAGGTAATGAGAGAGGTGGCAAATCGCTTAAATCTTGATATATCATTTGAGATTATGGGTATTGATAGTATGCTTCCAGCAGTAAAGAGTGGAAGGATTGATGTTGCTGCAAATGATATTGAAACAACAGATAAACGAAAAGAAGAATTCAATTTTAGTGATCCTTACAAATACTCTTATTCAACAATGGTAGTAAGAAAAGAAGATAATTCTGGTATTGAATCACTTGAAGATTTAAAGGGTAAAAAGGCTGGTGGAGGAGCAACTACGATTTACAGTCAAATTGCTGAGCATTTTGGTGCAGAAGTTGTTACATATGGGAATGCACCAAACGAAGCTTATTTACGTGATGTTCATAATGGAAGAACAGATGTTATTGTGAACGACTACTACCTATCTAAGTTTGGCGTAGCTGGTTTTCCAGATTTTGATATTCATCTGCACCCAGATTTGAAATTTCATCCTACAGAACAGGCTGTGGTAATTCCCGAAGGTGCTGATAAGCTTACTGAAGAGATTAATAAGGCATTAACAGAAATGCGTGAAGATGGTACATTAACGGAATTAGCGAAAAAGTTCTATAAAGAAGATGCATCGCAGAAACCTGAGGGAGAAATTAAAGAAATAGATGGCCTCGACTTGTAAGGGGACAACCTAGATGAATGTGAATGGATTGGATTTAGCTGAACTATTTGATGTCGAATTAGCGATAGAGAGCCTACCATTTGTTTTAGGTGGCTTGCCTATGACACTGCTCGTATCTGTCGTCGGTATGGGGATAGGGTTAGTGCTTGGTTTGATCCTTGCTTTAGCGAGAGGAGCTAATAATCCGCTATGGTACTTACCAGCACGAGTATATATTTCATTTATGCGTGGAACGCCAATGCTCGTCTTTCTGTTTATTCTATATTTTGGACTGCCAGTTATTGGGATAGAATTAACTGCAATAACGGCTGCTTATTTAGGTTTTGGTTTGAATAGTGCTGCTTATATCGCGGAGATTGATCGTTCAGCTTTAAATAGTATTGATCAGGGTCAATGGGAGTCGGCTAAAGCACTTAATTTAAACTATTGGCAAACGTTAAGAAAGGTTATTTTACCGCAAGCTACCAGAGTTGCCATCCCACCTTTGACAAATGTTTTTATGGATATAGTTAAAGCAACGTCATTAGCTGCTGTCATCACTGTTCCAGAGCTTTTTCAGAAGACACAGATTGTAGCTGGGAGAGAATTCGATTCAATGACCATGTATATATTGGTTGCATTGATTTATTGGTCAATTTGTATTGTCATCTCATTTATTCAAGAACGATTAGAAATACGATATAGCAAGTTCTTATAATTATTTGGAAGCTATAAATTTCTGAATAAAACGAGGCTAGAACAAAACGCAACTTCTTTACTCAAAATACGAATAATCATATGATCAATAGGAGTATCATCGCCGCACCGTGAAACTATAATTGCTTTTCGCGGGCACGGCCTCAGCTAACTTGGTAAAGAAAATCACGTTACCAAGTGGATCCTCGGACTCGTGCTGTTCCCGCCGGAGTCTCGCTTATTTCAGGTGCTAAAGGAATGATTCTAATCAAAAAACGAACGATAATTAATCACCAACTAATTATCATTCGTTTTTTATTGTTTCTTCATTCTTTTGTCTCAGCCTCATTTTATATTTGCTGCTCCCGGTGTTTGTCCTTTTGGAAAAAAATCGCACCTGTAATGATGATTAGCACAATAGTAATTAAGTAGAAAAAAGATACATGAGGAAGCTTTTCTATAAATAAACCTCCAATAAATGGTCCACTAATACTACCTAAACTAAACATGATACCTACCATTAGATTGCCTGCAGGTAAGAGGTTTCCCGGTAATAAATCAGTCATATAAGATATACCTAGAGAAAACAATGATCCAACACACATGCCTGCGAGCGTGAACAAGATAAACAGTCCTAGAACCGATGACTCCCATACTGCTGACAACGAAAAGCAAATAATTCCTAAGGATAAAACAGTTAATAGAATCGGTTTCCTTCCATATTTATCGCTAAGTATACCTAGAGGTAATTGTGTAATTAAGCTGCCAAAAGCAAAACAAGGAATAATTAAGGCTAGCATATCAACCTGGTGGCCGATTCGTAGTCCGTACACGGGAAAAATACTATGTAATGATGCCTCTAGGAATCCATAGCCGAATCCTGGTAGAAGTGCTACCCAAGCTATTTTAATCGTCTTCATAAATCGTTGAACAGAGCTCGTTGGATAAGCGCTGTCGATTTCATCCTCAGGCCATTGGTTACGAATAAAAATTAATGTTGACCAGACCAAAAGGCTTAAAAGTGCTGAAATAATAAATGGCAATGCTTGATGAACGGATAATAGTCTCGTCATTAATGGTCCTAATGCAAAACCTAATCCAAATGATAATCCATATAAAGCAATATTTCTTCCCCTTGTATTTTCTGTTGCTGTTGCGGTAATCCAAGTTTGTGTCCCGAAATGCAGCATTTGATCGCCAATTCCAATTATCATTCGAAGAATAAACCAAAACCATAAAGCATCCCATAATGGGAAAATTCCCAAAGAAATAATTACAAGCATGCCACCTACAACAATTATTGGTTTAAAGCCAAATTTACGCATCGGTTTTTCCATAAAAGGAGAGGCCAATAAGACACCAATATATAAACCTGTTGCATGTAGTCCATTAATTGTAGAGGAAATACCATTTTGTTCTAAAATAATAGAAAGTAAGGGAAGTAGCATACCCTGTGAAAAACCAGAAATTAACACAAGTCCTATTAATATCCAGAAACGATAATTTGCAGTATTCATTGTTGTACCCCTTTAATGAAGTTCTAACTTAAATCTAATAGCAAACTTGAAAAAGGTCAATTATTGTGTATATAGTATCTAAATCGTTTATGATTATAATAAATAAGGAAAAATATAATAGCGTTGTTTTATTACAATTATAACTGGCAGTAAGCCCCCCACTTCCAAGCAATAAAGGGAAACCACTAACGGAAAGTGGGGAATCGACTGCCGGTAAATGTTAGATGGGTTCAAAGGAATTTAGGTCATAGCTTTATGGTACTAGCAATCAGTGGTGGATAAACAACCCCCAACTGATTGAGGTTTCACATTATGAAAAAATCAATAGGAAGATAATTGGAGGGAACAAGAGTGGAATTATATTTAAAAGAAAATGGATTAAGAACAAGTCTAGTGTATGGTGAGTTGGAAATATCGGGAAATGAGGAATATGGTTTTCGACCATATCAGTTAATGATAGCATCCATTGCAGGTTGTAGTGGTTCGGTGTATCGTAAAATTCTAGAGAAACAAAGAATAGAGCTAGAAGATATAAAAATTACTGCAGAGGTAGAAAGAAATCCGGACGAAGCAAATCGGATTGAAAAAATAGTACTACATTTTACGGTAAAAGGGCATCATTTAGATCCTGATAAATTGTATAAAAATTTAGCAATAGCTAGAAAAAATTGTGCTATGGTACGTTCTGTTGAGAACAGTATAAGGATAGAAGAAACAATTGAAACAATTGAATTAAGCCGTTAATTTTGTATAAGCAGGTATAAAATTCATATGTCAGAAAGAAACTAAGTGAAAAAAGAAGGGATAAGACATATGAATAAAGTTAAATGGTGTAGTTCGGTCATGATTCTAGCTATAATGTTTGCTTCTGTATTTCCAGCTAACAGCTTTAGTGCTGAAAAAGAGAAGAAGAAGGATCCATATGAAATACCTAGTCACGTTCTCAATGTATCTAAAGAAAATACATTTCCAAACTCCACAGAAGATCAGGAAGTTATTGAGCCAAGTGAACTAACGAAGGAGCTAATGGATGAATTAGACATTAAAATAGAAAACCCTGTATTAATTAAGATGCTTAATGAAACATCGTTAAAACCTTCACCAATAGCGATAGGATATCGTGGCATGGTTTATATTGGAAGGTGGCCATTAAATTATGAATCATCGGAAACAACGATTAATTGGGAGTATCAGCAAATTAATATGAATGAATTAAATAATACTGGAGGAACAGAAGCGCAGGAATTGCGTTATGTTCAACAAGAGCAAAAAGAAATAAAGGGTGCACTTACCAATAAAATTAATAAGCCTGATGATGTGAAAAAAATGATGCTACTAAAATCAAAGACAAAGACCAAGCTTCCACTTTCTTATCAGACTGTAATAGGAAAAAATACTAAAAAAGATAATACCTATAATGTTGCAGCAAATAAGTATGCAAAGCTACAAACTTTTGCACCAGCTGTTAATGAAAAAGGGCAAGTAACGTTTGGAGAAGTGTATTTAAAATTGAAGGGGTCCAAAAAATCAATTGAAATTAAAAATGTAACGAAGCAAGGAATTGGCGCTTGGATTCCTATTCAAGATTACGTATCCTTTTCGTATAATGTAAAATAATGAAGCATACTTTCCATATAGCTGTCGAGAAGCTCCTCGATAGCTTTTTATATTTGAATAAAAGAATTGAATATCTTTCTTGGATCTTACATAAAACAAAAGAAGAGGGGGATTATTTCATGCTAAAAGCGGTTATTGAAGAAAATGGAAGGGAAAGGGGGTTGATTTTTACACTTTATTACTTTATCATAATGAAGTATTAAAGAGAAAGAAAGAGGGGAAACAAAACATGGAATGGGTTGTAATCGTTTCTGTTCTTGTGATGACGATATTAAGCTTATTACGTGTGAATGTAATTATTGCTATTATCGCAGCAGCTTTAACAGCAGGGTTAATGTCAGGGTTAACTATCGTTGAATCAATGGATATGCTTGTGGGAGGTATGGGAGGTGGCGCAAATACCGCTTTAAGTTATATACTCTTAGGAGCATTTGCCGTTGCTATTAGCTATACTGGAATTACGTCATTATTGGTAAATTATTTAATACGCGTGCTAACAGGAAAAAAGACTATGATGCTATTAGCAATTGCCGGAGTTGCATCATTATCACAAAATTTAGTACCTGTGCATATTGCATTTATACCTATATTAATACCGCCATTACTACAATTATTTGATCGAATGCGAATGGATCGTCGCGCAGTTGCAACAGCTCTAACCTTTGGGCTTAAAGCTCCTTACATTCTTATTCCAGCAGGTTTTGGATTAATCTTTCATGAGACGATTGTTACAGGGATGAATCAAAACGGAGCTAATATTACAGTTAGTGAGTCTGCCTTGGCAATGCTTATCCCTGGCTCAGGAATGATTATCGGATTATTGATCGCTATCTTTATAACCTATCGGAAAGATCGTGATCCAGATTCATTTGTTGGAGAATCAGACACGGCTGCGGCTGTAGAGGCAACAAACATCCGCTTTACAAAACAACATGTATTTACGTTAATATCGATATTTGCTGCCTTAATTGTACAAATTATTACAGAGAATTTAATTGTTGGCGCATTAACCGGTCTTGTTTTCATGTTCCTATTCTTGGTTATTCCATTTCATAAAGGAGATCGTGTAGTCACAGAGGGAATTGGTATGATGGGAACAATCGCATTTGTAATGCTGGTAGCAGCAGGTTATGGAAATATTTTAACAGAAACAGGTGCAGTAGAGGCTTTAGTAGAAGTTTCATCTGGTTTTTTGGATAATAATCACGCGCTTATTGCATTTATTCTGTTGTTGGTTGGGTTACTAGTAACCATTGGAATTGGGTCCTCCTTTGGGACGATCCCGATATTGGCTGCACTGTACGTCCCGATTTGTTTAGCAGCAGGTTTTTCCCCACTCGCTACAGCTGCACTTATTGGTACAGCAGGTGCATTAGGGGATGCAGGATCACCAGCATCTGATAGTACACTTGGTCCTACGTCTGGTTTAAATGCTGATGGAAAGCATCACCATATTTGGGATACGGTAGTCCCAACCTTTATTCACTACAATATCCCATTGTTTATATTTGGTTGGATTGCTGCAATTGTCCTTTAGAATTTCCAAGCTGTCGAAGTATTATTTTGACAGCTTTTTTGTCTACGACATTATAAAATTAGCCCATGTGGATAAATATGGGCGTGTTGAACCGTGTCGTCAAGCTCCAGTGCAGTAGAAACTAGGCTCGACTTCTCGAATCGAACTTACGATAAGTTATCAGCACGTAAGCACACGTTGATTTCTTTACCTCCGTTGACTCGCTCCAGTACGGTTTTAATCGAGCGCTTGCGCTTTAAGAAAGTATAAAATCAGTGCAATGACTGTGTTAAGCCAAGTAGTTATTTTGAAATGTTTGATGTATATTGGCAATGCTCCGACTAATTACTTCGCTTTCCGTGGGCACGGCCTCAACTAACTTTGCAAAGAAGAACACGTTGCAAAGTGGATTTTC
>NZ_JAWDHA010000083.1:0-15938 GCF_034190895.1 Virgibacillus sp. M23
AGACTAGAAATGAAACATAAGACGCTAAAAGCTGCATAAATAAAATTGATCTTTATTAAAAAAACTTAAAAATCATCAAGGAACAACTCTATGCATTTTTAAAAACAGCAATTATGAAATTGATTCATTTATAAGCATTATTTAAGAAAAAATCTATAAAATTATAAAGTAGTCAGACGAGAAAGCTAATGATGTAAAAGGAAGGATAAGTAATGACAATTAAAAAGATTAGCTTTTGGATGTTCATTAGAAATAGTTTTCTTATTATTGCTGTGATCTTATTATTTTGGATAATATTAAACCAGATTGTGATGGAGCTTGAGCAACACCGATATCCGCCATTAGGTCAATTAGTTGAAGTGAACGGTGATAAAATGCATGTGTATGTTAAGGGAGAGGGTGAAAAAACGATTGTTTTATTAAGTGGTGCTGGTACAGCTGCACCAGCATTGGATTATGAACCTTTAATAAAAGAAATGGCAAAGAATAATAGAATAGTAGTTGTAGAGACATTTGGGTACGGTTGGAGTGAAACTACTAATAAGAAGCGAACTGTTGAGAACATTGTAGAGGAAATAAGGACCGCACTGTATAAAGCTAATATTAAAGGTCCATATATTTTGATGCCTCATTCAATATCTGGTATTTATAGCTTGTACTATGCCAATAAATACCCCGACGAAATTAAGGCAATAATATGTAATGATTGCACTTTGCCTCAAGTAGTAGATTACTTTAATGAATCTATTCCTACTATACCTCGATATATAAGTGTTTTAGCATCGACTGTAGCCACTAGGTTAGCAGTATATTTGAATTCAGCGAAGTACCTTCCTGAAGCAGAAAATGGAACTTATTCTCTTGAAAACTTAGAAAAGACTAAAATCTTATCGGCATGGAATTTAGGCAACAAAAATATAATTGCTGAAGTTAATGAAATAAATCATAATATTGATAAAACAGTTAATATGTCTTTTCCTACAGATACACCCGTTCTAATATTTACTAAATACAGTGATAGGATAACGACAAATGGTAAAACAATGGAAGCTTTTTATCAAAAGCAGATAAACCATTTATCAACTAAAAAGCTCGTTGTATTAAGAGGACATCATTATTTACACTGGTCTAATTTTAAGGAGATAAGCAAAACCGTTTATGATTTTATAAATACATTTTAACTTTTAAAGTTAGATGTAATAACTTTAAAAAAATTATATAGTCTTCATTCCACGCCATACAAACATTCTTATTCATTTGTTGACCAAAGTAAACCACATTTATGGGATAGATGGCAAAACGAACTAAAATTACTTACTATGACTATCGCTTTTGTATCCTTTTTCGGTCAATCGGTAATCCTTGCATCAAAATTATTTTTGATACAACTTTCCTTAATACGATGCCCTGTTTTTATAGTTCACCATCTCCCTAGACCCTATGCAGGATTACCTTGTAAAAAGGAGGTTATGCTCCTAGTCTATGGATCTCTTTTTAACTGGCTCTATTAACATATATTAAAGATTTCATTTATAGCTTATTGACTCCTATAAAAGCTTTTAGTAAGCATATATAGACAATAAGCTATCGATACAAATAAAGGTACCAACAGATATACTTCAAAAAAAGGAATGACACATAAAATAAATACAAATGAAACAAGTGAGCAAATCCAAGGCTTGCTCCACTTCTTAAAAAGTTTAACACCTGAAATCATTGTTAAAGCATATACGATTAAACCAAGTGACGTCGGTATAAAAAGCAGATCATCAAATGTTGCTGAAAATATAACTGTGATTATTACGCCTATAACTGCAAACCCAACTGCAAATATAACCATGCGTCGTGGAACACCAGAACGATGTATCTTTGATAATACGGTTGGGAATGCTTTATCTCTGCTCAAGGAATACCCTAGCTGCGCCAAACTAGCGATAAATGCGTTTGATGTACCAATACATATTAAATAGGCAAGTACTGCAGTTAATACTTGTGCCCCTATCCCTAGATTATCTTGTATAATAACAGCAATTGGCGAAAAATCGCTTTCAACACTACCATATGTATTTGTGCCAATAGTAACAAAACTAAGTAGTAAAAATAAACAACCTATAATCAATGCGCTAATTACAGAGCTTTTTACAATATTTTTATCAGGTTGTTTGAAATGAGAGGATAAGTTGCAGATTGCCTCCCAGCCAAAGAAGGCCCAGAAAATAACAGTAATAGCAGTGCCAATGGCATACCATCCATCCGTAAAGAAAGGTTGGAAATTATTAAGAGTTACACTTGGTAAAGCTACAATGATTGTAGTCAGTAGTAATAACAATAGACATGAGCTAATGATTAATGCAGCCTTTCCGCTTACTTCCAGACCAAAATAATTAAAGCAGCCTGCAATTAATAAAATTAGTATCGCTGCATATACCTCACCTAAAGGGGTGAAGTTGAATGCCTTACTTAAGTAAAAAGCCCCAGTTAATGCAACGATAGACTGACCAATTGCGGCAGTTACAAAATAGAACCAACCGACGATGTTCCCTAAATGATAACCAAATGACTTTCGAACAAACGTTGCTGTCCCCCCAGCATCAGGGAAATCTCTAGCTAAACTTGCAAAACTATATGCTAATGGAAAACTAAATATAATAACAATAATCCAAGATAGTAAAGAAGCAGGCCCTGCTATAGAAGCGGTTATTCCTGAGACAAATAATACACCAGATCCCAATATTGCAGCTATATATAAACTTATTCCTTGATAAAGATTAATTGTTTTTTTAGTAGTCATGTTCCACACTCCAAATTAAATAATAGTTACATAGAAAAATTCGGAAGTACGTTAAAAAATGATTTAAGATGGATTATTATTTAGTATGTCTTTTTCTAATTGTAGCAACTCATACTTAAACGTTAACCCTCCTCTATAACCAGTGCTTTTACCATTTTTTCTTACAACACGATGACAAGGTATCATAATTAATATTGGATTTGTAGCAATCGCGGAAGCTACAGCTCTGTATGAGTTGGGTTTGCCTAATCTTCTGGCAACATCTGAATAACTCACTGTTTCACCAAATGGTATACATTTTAAAATTTCCCAAACCTGCTGTTGAAATAGGCTACCGCGTAGATCAAAATTTACAGTAAATTCTTTTCTTCGACCAGTAAAAAAATCCTTTAATTGTAATTTGTAATTCCTCAATTTATCCTCATCATTTATCAATGTAGAATGATTGAAAACTTTGGTAGCCCAATCTTGGAAATCTGTACCTGTTTCATACGGGGATCCAACATAAGCTATTCCATGATCTGTACTAGCGATGATTCCTTTTGCATTTTTTAAATACCAATAACTCCAATAGACTCGACACATTACAGTTTTTTCCTTTCATTATTAATGTAAAACAAAGTGTATGCTATTCATTATTTTTATACAAGTAATTTTGAATGTAAAAGCAAGAAATCAAAAGTACAGTTACAGACAATTATGCTATCGTTATAAGAAAATATAGATAAAGGAGTTTTAGCGTGACAGTTTATAAACAACTTCTATCTCTTCCTGAAGACTTCTCTTTTAGGATTAACTTGGATTATTTAAAAAGTACAGAGGATGGTTTATTCCGTACCGATCAAGAAAGCATAACACGCTTTATCGTTTTAGATGGCAATCTTTTTTTTATAAAGATATATGTCAGTAATAACAATAGACTGGTTATAGAAACTGAAGATGTCAGTCAATCTTACACGAAACAGTTTGAGCGACAAATAATGCTTTACATCCGAGATTGGTTCGATTTAGATATTCATTTAGAACCATTTTATACCATTGCAAAACAGGATGAATATCTTAAAATGCCTATATCAAAATTTTATGGATTAAGAAATATAGGAATACCGGACATTTTTGAAGCCTTTGTCTGGGCCATTTTAGGGCAGCAAATAAATTTGAGCTTCGCTTCTACACTAAAAGATAGATTTATTAAAAATTATGGAAAAAGACTAATTCATAATGGAGAGGACTATTGGCTATTTCCTTCCCCTCGTCTAATAGCTTCATTAAGTATGGATGAATTGTTTAAGATTGGTATGTCTCGAAGAAAATGTGAATATATCCGTGGTATAGCACGGCTGATTGCCAATAACCAGATATCAAGAGAAAAATTAGTTCAACTATCTGACATAAATTTAGCAGTAAAGCAACTAACTGCAATAAAAGGAATTGGTCCATGGACTGCAAACTATGTATTACTAAGGTGTGTGCGATATCCCAATGCATTTCCTATAAATGATGTTGGACTTCATAATGCATTAAAGTTAGCTGGGTCATTAGATAGGAAACCTTCGATAGATGAGATTAAACAAATAGCTTCTGCTTGGGAAGGATATGAATCTTACGCAACGTTTTTTCTATGGAGATTAGTATATTAAAGTGTTTCTACTGTACAATAGAATTAACAAAAAATACTGCCCCAAAAGGTTCATTCAGATACAAGAAACCGGAATAACCAAGACCCCAAATGGAAGAACCATCGTAAATTCGTGCAACAGTGATTTATTTGCTCAGAGGCTAAACTGTTGTCGTTGAAAGATAGGATATTCCAGTTCCTTTAAATAGAAATTTATCTTTTGGGACAGTTCCTCATCATTTAATACTTTCTATGAAATTTTTATGAAATACTTCGACATATTTGTTGACGATCTGAATGGGTATGATTAGCTCGATCTTATCAGAAAAGAAAGAGAATGAATGAATATTCATATTATAATATAGGATATATCTATGAAGATCTTTATTTTTGTTTAAGCTGTGACCAATGATGGTTACTTTTCCTCTTTTATCATCCATGACATTTGTTGTTAAGCAAATTATACTACCTGGTGGTAAGCTTCTATTCGTTATTGTTCCAGCAATTACAGTTCCTTGAGAACTCGATAATTTTTTGATTTTAATTGGTATGTTGCTTTTTTTAGCCCATTTAATTGCTTCCGGATGGATAACCTTTCCACCACTTGCAGCTATTTTCAAGGCCTGGTCATAGTTAAGTGTTTTTAGGGTTTGAGCAGAATTTATTATTTTGGGATCTGTAGTCATTATCCCAGGCACATCTGTATAAATATCTAATTGGCAAGCTTGGAAGGTTTGAGCTATCGCCGCAGCCGTGACATCGCTCCCTCCCCTGCTTAGTAATGTTGTGTCACCAGTATAAGTGTACCCCTGGAAGCCAGCTATTATAGGAATAATTCCCTGATTAATTAGTTCTTCCATGTTTCTTTTGTCTATAGATATGATTTCCGCATCTAAATAGTCGTTAGATGTCACTATTCCAGCATTCGCACCTGTCAATGCGGATGATTTTAAACCCCGATGGTTTAAATACGAGCTCAGTACGATGCTTGATATGATTTCCCCACAAGAAGAAATTAATGCTGTTTCTCTTGGTGATAACTCATTCTGTTTAATATATCTTAGTAAAGTATCCGTTGCATATGGATCACCTAATCGCCCAATTGCAGATACAACTAGAATTAATTTATATCCTTTCTCTTGTTCTTTCGTAATAACTTCAGCAATATTTCTTCGGTCTTCCATGGTTTTCAAAGAATTACCACCAAATTTAAGAACTTTTATCTTTTTCATGATCCTCTCCTGGTTTTAATATTCAATGCGTAAAAAAATTCTTTTTCATTTCCAACTTCGTCACAAGTACTGATGTCATAAATTGTATCCCATAACAAATTCGAACTACTTGCGCCTAAATTTCTCATTAATTTTTTGGAGAAGGTCGGCATAATTGGATAAGAAAAAACAGATAAAGCCTTTAATAGATAAGTGACATTAGCTACCTGTTGCGTGTATAAAAAATCGTCTTTTGCTTTCATTGGTAAAACCTTTTCCTCTAAATAATCAATAATTGAACTCATATAGTCCTCTAATTCAAAGGAAGCTTTTCGTAGACTAAATTGTTCCAAATCATAGAATTTTTCTAGATTCTTTTTTGTTCTTTGTATTAAGCTAGAGCTTTGATAATGTATTGCAGCGTTTTTGGGTATGATTCCCTTAAAATCATGATTAATCATTTCTATATATCTATTTATTGTGTCTTCCCATTTTTTAGTGAATTTATCATTAGTCTGTAAAAAATCATCGAAAGAAAAGTTAGTTTGCATATGCTCCGGATTAGTTAAGGATAAATAAAACCTAAGATTATCTGATGGAACATCCTTTAAGAGTTCTCCTCCCCATATTGCATGTCCTTTACTTGTAGAGAACTTCTCTTTATCTAGTAAATAAAAGTAATTCGTAATGATGTGCTCAGGTAATAACTCATCCTTTTCGATAGCAAATGCGCTTGCAACATGTAGTACGGAATTAAAAAAACTGTTATCAAATCCGAGGAATTGTACAAGCGTCTGTTTATGTTTGTTCTCTCTGCGAATACCATATTGATGTAGATAATGTGAATCAATACTTTCTAATATCCCAGGGTACATTTCAAACCATACATTTATTACTTGGTCTTTAAATCCCTCGATTGGAACGGGTATTCCCCAATTCGAAGGATAGGTTACTGGATAGTCCGGAATGTCTTTTGCTATTATCTGTTTACAAAATTCTATTAGCTGAGGTCTCCAAGTTGTTCTTGATGAATAAAAATGATTCAACTTATCTTTATAATCGTTAATAGGGAAAAATAGACCCGTATATTGTTTAATTATTGGAATAGATTTACAAATTGTGCAGAAGGGCTGCTCCAAATTAATAGGGTCGTTAATTTGACCACAAGCTTCGCATAAATTACCAGATGAATCACTTTTACAATAGGGACATTTTCCTTTTACAAATGACTCATATAAATTCAACTTACATTTGTCGCAGTATAATATATCTTTCGTTTTCTTTTTTAATTTCCCTTTATTATATAATTCTAGGAAAAATGTTAATACATAATTAATATGTTTGTTATTACCCAATGGATTCTTGTATAAATCCACATCGATGTTTGCCGATTTTAATGTAGATCTAACAATATTATTATTCTTCTCTACCATTTCTTCTGGATCGATTTTCTTATTATTAGCTGTTGTCGCTACATAGCTCTGGTGATCATCACCATAAGTAATATACGCAACGTTATTACCTGTTATTTTTTTGAAGCGGGTGTAAACATCCGCCGCAAGATAGGGGCCAGCTAAATGCCCGATATGAAGGTCGCCATTAGGTGTCGGTGGTGTTGCCGTAACATATATTTCACTCATCATAAAACCTCCTCATTTTAATGTTTCCAATGATTATTTTCTAACTGATATTGTTCAATTCCAACAGCTCCCCACCAAACAGCTAAGAATTTTAGAGGTTTACCTCCAGTATTATGAAGCGAATGGACAGAAAAAGGCTCGAAATAAATAACATCTTCTTGATATACCTTTTCCGTTTCCCCATCTACATTAATAACACCTTCCCCTTCTAAAATAATAAAAGATTCTTCTTCATCATGATTGTGAGGCTCTGTTGTCTCACCAGGTTGTACAATTATAATTCCTGAACCAAATGGTGATTTTCGGGTTTTGTCCCACGGATATATTCTTCTTAATAAAGAGCCGTACTCATATTTATAGTCATCACGATGGTGCCTTTGGATATTTACTCCTTTTTTCTTTGTTCTTTTTAACGCTCTTTCTAGATAACGATCAACAATTTCCTTTGGATAATGTTGATTTAAAGAAGCCTTTACACCTTCATAGTAGCTTAGCGATGGCTCTCTTCGTTCTTCGATAATTTTTGGCACCATTATATAGGCTTTTACTTTTTTATCAGCAAGATAAATTTCTACTTCTTTCAACATATAACCATAATCATTTTTTCTAAGAAGACTAATTTGATTTTCATTGATTTCGAAAGCTATTCCTAATACTTCCCCTCCATCTTTTTGTATTACCGTTGAGGTCCCCCCATTAAAATCTGGATGGAATCCTGTAAATGTGTATATATGCTCCTTTAATATTGCTTTAGAATAGCTATTCCATTTGCCTAAGTCCTTCTTTGCTGTCTCCAGGTTACAAGTTAATCCAAAAGAAAATAAATATGGCATTATCGATCACTCCCGTTTAATTTTATAAAATCTCCAGCTTTCATTTCATAAACATCCCACTCAAATTCTAGCAAGTCTCCTTTTGGCGAAAATGAAACTTCTTCTAATCCTTCAACTACAACTCCATCTTTAAGGCTATTTATGAAGCGTTTACAACCGTGTTTCTTTAATAGTGATATGTTATTTAATAGAATCTTAGTTGCAATATAGCTTGTGACGGAGTAAGCAGCTGGCTTTAAAGATGCGATTTCTTTATATTTATTTTCAAAATTCTTATAATTAATTCCGTAAAGGTCCTTCTTAGTAGAAATAGTAAAGAGTTTTAATCCATCATGTTTACTAGTCAGATATGGAAAATCAGCTACAAATATATCATCACCAAATATAACCGTACCTGTAAAATTTGCTTTCGCTAATTTCTCAGTTAATAACAATGCACCTTCGTACGTACCTGCAAACAATAAAGTATCTCTATCATCTATTTCTGATACAATATTGTCATTAATTAATATCGACGTTTTCAAGCTTAGTCCTTTCTCTAAAATTGATTTTCTTAGTAATTTTGATAGTTGATTTCCGTAACTATTTTCTTGGTATACTATTTTTAAACTAGTATTAGCTGTTAATTTATCTGCTAGATGAACCATTTCATAAGCCATCTCTTCATCTCTTCCACAAACTCTAAGAATATTATCAAAGCCTTGTTCCGTAAGCAATGGATGTGAAGTACCTGGGGCTAAGAAAGGAATGTCTATATCAGAGTAAATAGTCGCAGCTACAAGCGATTGGTTTGCGCTTAAGTGACCAATTACTGCTTCAGCCCCTCTATTTACGAGTTGATTTGCAGCCTTAAGTGTAGAATCTTTATCAAAAGAACTTTTCTCCCAAAGTACCTCAATATCATAAAGCCTATCTTTCTTCTTGAGATATTCATTAACAGCAATTGCTACACCTGTATACAATTCTCTGGTATGACCGCTTAAATTCGCACTTATGCCTATTCTAAAAAGCTTATTTTTGTTATTGGAAGTTTTGGGTAACATGTCATCTAATGTTTTTATTGGATCAACAGATTTAACTACTGCTTTTTCACTCATAAGCTTCACGCGCCTTTTTGTATGCTAGTTGATCTCTACGAATATGATCAGGGTTTAGCTTTTTCCCAACTGCAAGATAATAACTAAGTAACTGCATTGGTAAAACATATAGTAATGGCACTAATAATTCATGACAGCTCGGTAAATTAAATACATAATCCGCATTAGTTATATCATTTTTTTCAGAAGTAAATAGTAGCGATGTACTGCCAATTAATTTACTAGCTTTAAACAGATCAGACACCCTTTCTTTCATATTCGGGTTACTAGCGATTACAATAATTGCTGTATCTTTATTACACATAACTAACGGTCCATGGAATAGCTGTTCCACATCCATACTAGTTGTTGGAGTATAGTGAACCTCACCGAACTTTAATGTAGTTTCATGAGCAACTCCGATTGTATTTTCATTCCCACATACCACAAAGAAATCACTTTTTAAGTCATCTGCTAATTCCTTCATTTCATTTTTGCGATTCAATACATTAGTAAATAGAGAAGGTAATTGAATAGCTACTGAATTAACTATGTCATTAATTGCAAGATCTCCCATTTCTCTTGCTAGCTTCCCCATCAGTATGAGCATTAAAAAAGTACTTAAGGTATAGGTGATTGTATGTGCAAGAGATTTATCGTCTTTATAGCCATAAGTCAGTACAAAATCTGATATATCTGCACATCTACTTGCTGTATCACCTGTAACTACTACCGTCTTGCAGTTATTTTTATTAGCTAAAAAAATACAATCGAATGTAGCTTTTGTATCTCCCGAATGAGAAAAGGCGATTACTACATCCTCTTCATTAAGGGAGTAATTAGGAGACATTAATTCAAACGCAGGTACAGATCTAAATTTATTTTTCTCTTTAAACATTATTTGACTTATGCTAAAACTAGACAAGGCTACATGATAGGATGTTCCGCATCCTATCAGAAAAATTCTCTTACTCTTTTTTAAAGTATCTAATAAACTTCCGTGATTTTGAAATTTTAATGATAAAAACAGTTTCTTTAAATATTCAGGCTGTAACATAATTTCTTCATACATATAATAAGGATGACTATTCCTCGATTCCATATAAATCTTCCCCCTTCTTTATAAATTACATATATTTATACATGCTTTCTGTTTGGAAATAGGTGTACTTTTTTTCATTCTCAAATCGATTTATCCTGTAATACTTTAGCTCATTTGTTTTTGTGTTATATAAAATTTCTTTAGCTATAGCTTCACCTACTGCAGGAGCTATTTTATATCCCCCTCCACCAAAACCAACGGATAAATACAGCCCTTCATATTCAGTAGGACCAATAAGAGGATATTGATCGGGAGTATAGCTATCAAAACCAATACGTCCACCCAAAACTTTGGCCTTCTGCAGAATAGGGAACCTTTTAGAAGCTCTATCAATTGCTTCGAGTGCTTCTTCATTTTGAATTTTCCTCTTAAAATGAATATCGCTAATATCACACTCAGAGGATTTTATTCCTATTAGAATTCGGCCGTCAGGGAATGGGCGCATATACGTGTCTGAAGTATCATCTATATAGGAATGTGATAAGACTTTATCTGTATCAGTATGTGCAAAAACAACTCCTAAGCGCTTGGTATAGATAGGTAAGTCAATACCAAGATTTTTGGTTAGCTTTCCCCCCCAGTAATTGGATGCGATTATCACACGTTTAGCGAATATCTGAGATAAATTTGTTTGAACACCAACAACTTTATTTTTATTTACTACGATATCTTGAACCTCTGTACCTTCCATTAAATGAAGCCCTTGCTTTAGACCTTCATTAATAAATGCTAAGCTAGTTTTTGCTGGATTACCATATCCACCAAGAGGTTCATAGGAGACAGCACCTATATTCTCGACATTTATAAACCGTTCTTCTAAATTGTATTCATTTGGTGAATAAACTTTAATCGGTAATCCTAAATTGACCATATTTTGAACATTGATCTTTAAATTTTCAACATATTGAGGACCTACCATTAATGAGAAACCTATTGGATGATAACCAAAATCCATTTGTTTGGCTGCTGTAAGCTCCTTATACAATTGTAAGCTTCTAAAAGAAAGATATTGATTAGCATTGTTCGTATGGTGTACTCTTAGTAATCCACCAGATATACTTGTTGCCCCATCCCCTGGCGGTTTTCCTTTTTCACATAGCAAGACATTAAATTTTTTTGATTTAGTAAGAAAGTAAGCAATACTGGCCCCGATTACTCCGCCTCCAACAATAATCACATCGTAGTTCATTTTCATCTATCTCCCTAAACTATCTTTTATTGCTAAAGTAAAAATAGTTAACGCTTTTTCGAGTTCAGTCTTTTTTATTGTAAGTGGAGGTATCCATCTGATTACTTGATTATAAGGACCACAGGTTAGTAATATTAATCCTCGTGAGAGACAATTTTGCCTTACCTTTTCGGCTATTACCGTACCAGGATTTCCATTGTCATCAACGAATTCACATCCAATCATCAATCCTTTACCACGGACATCAACGATGATAGGATATTCCTTTTTTATTGCTTGTAATTCTGCTAACAAGAAGTCTCCCATTTCCTTAGCATTACTTACTAACTCTTCGTCTTCTAACACGTTGATCGTCTCAATAGCTGCTGCCATAGAGATAGGATTAGGTCCATAAGTTCCACCATGTGAACCTGGAATCCATTTATCCATTATTTCCTTATTGGCTGCTATCCCACTTAGCGGAAGACCTGATGCAATACCTTTAGCAATCACAAGAATATCTGGTACTATATTGAAATGTTTAAACGCAAAGTATTCGCCTGTTCTTCCAAAGCCCGTTTGAATTTCATCAAAAATTAATAATATATTGTTCTTATTACAAATATCCCTAATACCGTTAATAAAGCTCTCTGGTGGCGTTACATACCCACCTTCTCCTAATATCGGCTCAATAATCATAGCCGCTGTTTCATCTGGCGAAGTTTGAGTATTTAATAAATGCTCGAGTTCAGCTAAACAATATCTTGTTCTTTCTTCACTGTCTTCCTCTCTGTATTGTCTAGAGTATGGATGCGGACTAACAAATACACCAGACATAAGAGGCTGATATCCCGATCGATATACAGATTTAGCGGTTGTTAAAGATAATGCTCCTATTGAACGCCCATGATATCCCCCCTGAAAGCAGATAATATTTGGTTTTTTAGTAGCGTGACGTGCTAATTTAATGGCACCTTCTACTGCTTCACTTCCACTATTTGAAAAGAAGAAACAGTTTAGTTTTTCCGGTATAATTTTCTGTAGATCATTTGTTAACCGGTCCAACATAGAGTTATACAAGATTGTTGTTTGACCATGTAGTAGTTTTTCACTTTGTTCCTTTATAGCCTTTACTACTCTAGGATGGCAATGTCCCGTGTTTGTAACCCCAATACCTGATGTACAATCAATAAATTTTCTACCTGATTGATCATAGATATGCACACCTTCTCCATAATCCACATCAATATTCGTAAACAATGGCCAAACTCGAGAAACTTTATCCGAATGTTGTTTTACCTTCAAGACAATACACCATCTTTCATAGAGGTAATATTGTTCATTGAATCAAGTATTCTTTGAGCCTTCGTCGCCATCATAGTGAATGATGCTGCATCCCCTATCCCATGAGTTTTCTCTGTTAAACCATTCAAATAAATGTTAGCCTTTACATTTGATTTTGTGTCTACTTTATAGTTTTCAGAGACTTTTAAACTATTATTCTTGTTATAATTAAAGTATTTTTTCATTGGTTGAAGTACTTCTGGAAATTCTTCCTCAAAAAACCCAGTACAAAGGATAATGTAATCCGTATTTATTGAATCTTCTTGTTTGTTATATATATCTTTAATATTTAGTAAATAATCTTTTTGAGTATTAGCCACATCTACTATCTCTTTACAGCGATGTAATTCTATTTGTTCTGTTCCTCTAATTTTATCTTCATACATCTTCCAATATAGTGCTTCACTAACATCATCATCTACAGCTGAATAATTTGTATGTTTGATCTGCTCGAATAGTTTATCTCGTTCGTTTTGGTTCAATGAGTAAAAGTAATTCGTAAACTCAGGAAAAAATACTTCATTTGTAAAATGGCCTAACTCATATAGCCGGAATCCGGTATGCCTAACAATAGAATTTATTTTTGACTTTGGAAATTTATTAGCTAGATATAGAATTATTTCAACAGAGTTTTGCCCCGAACCAATAACTGTAAAAGTAGGATTATCATCTTTATTAATACTTTGTACGGAACTTCTGAATTTACTTGCGTGAAAAACTTTGTCACTTACTTTATCTTTAAATTGGCTTGGAATATAAGGTTTTCTACCTGAATTTAAAATAAGATTCGTAGTGTGAAAAACATTGTGTTCTTTGCTTACATTATTAACTGTATGCACTTCAAGACCTTCAATATCATCATTTACTACTATCGGCTTTACAGACTTAACTTCTTCGTTATAATGTGCTTTGTCATCTATTTGTTTGGAAACCCATTGAACATAATCAGACCATTCCGTTCGACTTGGGCGACCTAATAACCCAAAAGAAAACAATCTTCCTTTCTCATATAAATAGTTTGAAAAGGTATATTGACTTCTTGGATTTCTAGGTGTAGCAAAATCACGTAAAAAATGGTGCTGAATATCTGTACCAGGTAGTAACATTTCCGGCATCCATGCCGAATCATTGTTTTTTTCAAGAAATACTCTTTTATATACACTCTTATTATTGATATCTTCCATATCTCTTATTGCAGTTTCTAAAGCAATTCCTGCAGGACCAAATCCTACACCAACGACATCATAAAATTTTCTGTACATTTTTTTCCTCCTTGGTCATTAATTGATAATATTTTCTATAAATGGATGGGCTAAGTCCAACTTCCTTTTTAAAGATCTGAGAGAAATAAGATAAATTTGTGTAACCAATGGACATACAGACATCTGTAACTAATTGACCATTTTCTAGCATATCTTTTGCTTTTGCGATTCTTAACTTAATTAAATAGTCTTTAAAACCAATTCCCATAGACTCTCTAAAAAATCTAGAGAAATAGGCTGTATTTAAAAATAGATGATTAGCTACACTTTTTAAATTGAGGTTGCTATTCTGTAGGTTATTTTCAATATAAAGCAATGCTTCTATTAATTTTTCATTGTTAACATGGGTAAGTTCATTGAAGTCTATTTGTACATTGATAATGTTAAAAATCAATTCGAATATATCTTCTTTTGGTACCGTATTTACTCTTATTAATGGAATATGAAGTTTCTCAAATTCTTCTATTAACATTTGTCCATCACTGATTAAATTGTTTCCTTCGATAATTATTAGCATCTTATATCTCTCTAGATTTTTCTTTTCAAGGGTTTTCAAATCTCTGATTAATACAACTTTTAATTTTTTTAGTAGAAATACTTCTCTGTCATCAAGTATTTTTTTTGCATCGTATAATAAAATACATTTTACCCCCAAGTTGCCTCCTCCTTTATATCTAACACCTCCATAATATATTAGTATTACTTCAGATATGTTGGAGTAACCACCCATGAGTTAATAGTATCGGAGTAAAAGTTACAATGCTTTGGTTTTTTTTACCAATATTTTAGTTTTTTCTACATATTTGAAATATTTGTAGAAAATAGTATTGATTCAATATACGATAAAAAAAATTGGAGGGATGCATGATGAATACAAAACACTATCGAATCAAGTTGAAAGGGGAATTTAATTTTTCGATGATAGACGAAGTATTTGAAGTAATAAAGCTACCATTTATAAGTATTAATTCGGTGAATAAATATCAATTAGAAGGAGGAGAAAATTTATTTTTTCTAAGAATAGAACTTCAATGTAAAGCAGATAAGCGTATTAAATATATAGAAGAGTCTTTATTAAGAATCGGAAATAATTATGCTAGTGATATAAGTATGGAAGAAGTAACTAAAAAGAATATGGCTATATTTGTTTCAAAGGATAACCATTGCTTGAGAGAGATCTTGTGGAGGTGGTCTGATGGAGAGCTTTCATGTAACATACCACTTGTAATTAGTGATTACGATATCCATAAAGAACTAGTTGAATCTTATGGAATACCATTTTTAAAGTTAAGATTAACGAAGACCAATGAGAAGAATGATAGCATAGCATCAAGCATACTTATGGAAAATAATATTGATTTTATAGTACTTGCCAGGTACATGCAAGTACTATCTCCTCGTTTTGTTCGTAAATTCGATAAGAAAATTATTAATATACATCATTCTTTGCTACCTGCATTTATTGGCGCTAACACTTATAGAAGAGCATTTGAACGTGGAGTTAAGGTAATTGGGGCTACAGCTCATTATGTTACTGAAAAATTAGATGAAGGCCCAATACTAGCACAACAGGCCATCCATTTAACGGATGGGTTAACTTTAAGTGATTACAAACAGTACGGAAAAAGTATCGAATCGGATACTTTACTTCAAGCAATTAAATGGCATATTGAGGATAAAATTTTTATTTATCATAATAAAGCACTCGTACTCAAATAATTTGATACTTATATAGCAAAAATGGAGTGTGATCAAAACCGAGACATTAAGAAAAACTGAGCAAAATTCGCTCAGTCCTTATCACTACATGCTCAGATTTACGCTTCCTCTAGTAGCTATTATGGAATAATAGCTACTGCTTGACCACCACTCCGGCTGCCCACTTCCCTTTCC